>NZ_PYNY01000024.1:0-69799 GCF_003026135.1 Photobacterium sp. GB-36
ACATGAGTCTGTATCTACATCATTACAATGTAGCTTTCGCTTTTTCCGACCTCCTATACCTGCATCACTATCGGCCACTAAGGCTTTCCCAAAGGGAATGATACAGGCTTACCCTGTTCCGTATGTCGCGAAAAATATCAGGTTAGATGCCCACTATAGTGCGGAGAGTACATCGATCACGAAAGAGTATTGTCCAACCTCTTTCCGACTCTCATTGCCATTTTGGCCACAGCGTATTAACCACTTCCGCTGCTTCATCGTATAACGCGCCTTACGTGGATTCACTTACGTTCATCATACTGACACCCTAGCACTTACCCGATTTGTGGTTATCAGGAAGAACGTCCTCTCACGATTCAGTTCCCACTCGGTCTAACAACCAAGTTTCGTTACATTGTCGGATTCGCTGCTTTATTCAGAATCCTAGGGTCATCTGGTGATACAGATGGTTCACTCTTATCGTGGTGAACAACGCTTCATACGACTTCAGGTCGCACGGACAAAAGCGTGTTACGCACTTAGCTCTATTCTGGCTGGTAAGTATTAGGAAAGGTAGGGATAACGCCCAAATAATGGGCTAAAAATTGTTGGCTAAAATAAGCGACGCAGGAGTAAAAGCCAACTGTTTTTAGTCCTGATTTATTTGCTTGTTATGTGTATTTAACCACAATCCAATTTTTTATTAGCTTCTACAAATAAAGCTGAAGGATTTATTACCGCATTTGGAAAGTCCGGTACAGGAAAGTTTAGTGTTCTAACTTTTATCCAAGCAGGATATTTCTTGAATGCTGATTTAACTATGCTATTAAAGTCATTAATTTCATTACGATTATTGCACAAGCATACATGATGTTCTTTTCCAGATTTAATGCAGGAAGTTACGCTTTTTGAAACATCTTTTAAAGCTTTATGAATACCTAAAGCGACATTTAATTCAGCCTCATTGCTTAGATGTAAATCTTGAGCGAGTACAACCGGTGATAAAATAATAGAGAAAATAATGAATAATTTACGCATGACATCCTTATACACATAACAGTATATTAATAAGCATTCTTACTTTCGCGCAAAAATATACTTATGAAATACCTTTACCATACTCGATATAATCGTTGCATATTATGAACTTGCTAGCAATTTCTTACATTTACCGATTCAAAAGAGGGTGTAAAAAGTAAGAAATGTATTTAATCAGTCTTATTAAATACAAACTGAAATATTAAATTAACTAATTATCAACTAGTTATAGCTTCACCTCTGTTTTTAACAAGAAATGTTTCTTATTAAAAACAGAACTAAAGCGATAAAATCACCACGTTTCATTATAACTGTTGATATATACAGTAAATAAAACTAATCCAAAATCACGTTAATGCGATATTAATGAGTATTTGCTCTGAATGATAATGGGGCAGAAATGAGTTAGAATAACTAGCGGCATTCATGTGCACAAAAAAAGAATCAGTTCATTTCTATTATTGGTTTGCATTTAGTTTTAAATTACCGAATATCGTTCAATTTATTTCGCTTTTATTTACTATTTGTAAATAATGATTCACTGGCACTTTTGAGAAATTTATTTTAACAAAACAAACAATTAATGATCTTTATTGCATCATTTTTTATCAACCGCAATCGAACAAAGTTCAGGTTAAAATTTAATATTCCGAAAGTGTTATTTCCACTTATCGTTTTTTAGCATAAATTACTCACTATTAGTTACTTTGAAATCTTTGTCACTTTTTAATGAGAATGATTTAAATGCTAAGGAGGTAAAATTTTACTTCCTTAGTTTTAGTTAAGGAATGTTGGATGAAGTTTAGTCGAAAAAAAATAAATACATTCATTGGTTCGGTAATGGCGGTTTCGGCTTTATTGACTTGTGGCTCGGCTTTTGCTGCTAATAATGTGGCGCAACCAGATTTAGATTGGCATGTGTTAGATGGTGTTAAGATAAATAGCACTACGTCTTTATGTCCGCAATCAACCGTAAAAGTGTGTAACGATAACATCTTAGATGCACTATATGCTGATAATAACTTCATGCCATTTTGGTTAAACCCTGCGCTTGTCAGTGCGATCATGCCGCAATTACAAGCGTTGGCAGATTCAGATACACTACCTGGTATGAAGCAGCGCCTACAAGAGTTGAAGAAATTAGAGACAAGGCAAGATGAGCGTGGCTTTGATTTACTATTAACGGATACCTATTTGGTGTACGTGGATTATGTGCACCAGTTAATGCAAGATCCTCGACCGTTATACAATTCACAGCCAGTAAAATTAACGCCTTTGTCGTTAACAATGGCGCAGAAATATTTCCCATTAACGGTTCAAAAAATCAATTCTCTTATTCCTTCTTCGCAGTTTGTTCCAACAATGGGGGTGATTAACCATTTATTAAGTTTGCCAGCTAACCCACTGGATTCAAGTGTCGTTCACTTCGATAAGGTTATTAGCATTGGTGAGCCGATCCCTTATGGCGACAAAGTTGCAACGGTGCTTTGGAATCTGGGTTATTTAACTCAGCCTGAGTATCAACAAGTTGTGGCTCAAGCAACAATTACCAATACTGGTGTGATTAACCAAGCGATCAAAGCTTTTGAAGGAAACTATGGCTTGAAGATGGACGGCATTATCGGGCCTGACGTTATGAGTCAATTAACACGCCCTTATTCAAGTTTGGTACGTCTTGCTGCATTAAACTTACAACGTGAGCGTTTTGCCCAATTAGAAGGGGATGGTCCACAAATTATTGTGAATATTCCTGATTACAAAATGACGCTATACGATAATCAAAAGCCAGTATTTGAGTCGAAAATTATTGATGGGATGCCAAAACGTCCAACCAATTTGTTTCAGTCATACATTAATACGGTTGTGATAAACCCATACTGGTATGTACCTGAAACCATTAAAGTGCAGAATACGATTCCATCGGCTAAAGCAAATCCTAATTTCTTAACGAATAGTCGTATGGATGTGATTAATAGCTGGAGTGATCGCTCTGTTGTGCCACCGAGTTCTATTGACTGGGCAACGGTAAATCCAAAAACATTTACTCATGAGTTTCGTCAAGATCCTGGCCCTGAAAATGCGCTTGGACGAGTTGCATTTTTGATGCCTGATTCATTCTCTGTGTATATGCATGATGAAGCGCAATCAGAGTATCCATTGTTTAATCGTCGTCATCGTGATTTAAGCTCTGGCTGTATGCGTGTACAACAACCACGTAAAATGGCGACACTTATTTTGTCTTACCAAAATATGCCTAACTTGCCTTCTGTTGACGATATGATTAATACCAACAACCACCGTGAGATTGGCTTGGATACACATGTGAATCTTGATGTGGCTTACTTAACGGCATGGGTAACACCGAATGGTCAGTTAGCGATACGTCCTGATATTTACGGTTACGATAGCCCTCGCGCTAAACCGATTCAGAATCAATTTATTTCGATTCCCAATTACCGCACTCATCAACGTATGGCACTGGCATTGAATGGGCAAAGTAGTTAATTCGAAAGTAGATTTTAGTTTCGAAGAATAAAGCGCTTATTCAGCGTATGAAAAAGGCTAAGTGCAAAACACTTAGCCTTTTTGCTGTATTTAATCGGGCAATATTTATAGGCTGCTGTTAATAAATGAAATGCTGACGGATGAGCGGGGAGGGATGCCAATTTTTCGATGAGTAATTACTGATCAATTTTCAGTCTATTCGGGTTAAAAAGGTTTGCTCGTCATCCACAAAAGCGACAAAGCCACCGTGATAGATGAACACTCGACCGCGTCCTTCAACGAGGCAAGCAAGTTGTGGGTTCAAACCTTCTTCGTTATCTTTGCTTTGAAATGTACCTGTATCGGTGATAACACCGCGGAGTACAGGCAAAT
Source organism: Photobacterium sp. GB-36 (assembly GCF_003026135.1). Classification (NCBI taxonomy): domain Bacteria; kingdom Pseudomonadati; phylum Pseudomonadota; class Gammaproteobacteria; order Vibrionales; family Vibrionaceae; genus Photobacterium; species Photobacterium sp. GB-36. The sequence continues at coordinate 3,895 of NZ_PYNY01000024.1, forward strand.
ACCCATAAGTCCGCTTGGCTTGATCAATCAGGCTTAATTCGCTGGTGGTAGAGAAGCAATAAGGTATTTTACCGGCTTCTTCGATAAACATAGTTTTGAATTCTTCAAAAGCTGTGATCACCAGCCAGTCAATGTCGTTAACGTGATGGATAAACATAGAGTTTCTCGGTAATTCTGATATGCAGATTCTATCACTATCAGGGCTGAGTGGAGTAGATATTGCGCCTAAAACTAGCGAGGTATTGAGAGTGACCGTGGCGACAAGAAACGTAAGCCTGAAAAAGTAGCTCATTTTGTTGCTTTCATTTGCGCGGACATGGGATGCCTTAAGTGTGACAGGGAATGGTTGCTTGAATTGTTAGATCTTTGCGCTTTACCTACTCACTATATTTCGATTATTATCGAAATATAGTGAGTAGGTATCGATAATTGAGGAAACGCTATGTTAGCAGAGTGGCTCATACACAAAGATCAACTAAGAAGTTACATAGTGAAAAAGACGGGAGATCTTGATTTAGCTGATGACATTTTGCAGGACGTTTACATCAAGGCCAGTCAAAAGATTGAACAACTAGAATCGAGAGATAAGCTCCACAATTGGTTGTATCGCATTACGCATAATACGATTATGGATTTTTATCGGACTCAACAAATTCACGAAGAGCTGCTTGACAATCAAGTGGCAGAAGAAATGTCGGCAGAGCTCATTAACCTGCAAGCGGTGGCGCAGTGTTTACGTCCAATGTTTGATTGCTTGCCCGAGAAATACCGGCAAGTGATGATTCTTGCAGAGCTTGATGGATTGTCGCAGCAGGCTGTTGCTGAACAATTAGGGCTATCACTTTCAGCAACGAAGAGTCGCATTCAACGAGGTCGCGTAAAGCTAAAAGAGATCTTAATGGATTGCTGCAACATCGAAGCAGGAGGTGAGGGAATTGTCGATTTTGACCCTGATCCAAAGTGCGTAGAGTTCTGCAAAACAAGCGCGATGAATGACGGTGTTCATCAATCAGCCCAGGTGACCACACTCTAGATGATTTCTTGAATACTGGGGCGTACAACTGCATGATTTTTACTATGATGCACTTGTGACAGCCTCATTACCTTGCCTAACAACAGCGTTTTTTCCTTGCCTTTCCCATCCACATTTTCGTCAAAAATTAATTATAAAAATAGCGAATATTTTTGCGTCTTTTTTGGTTTTATTGCGTCTTCACAGAGTGAATAACACTTTTATTGAATAAGACAAATGAAAAATAAAGCCACCCCAATTGATATAGAGACTCTGGTTGATGAGTCGCTGTTGGTATTTATAGCAAGTGATGATGTGCAAGATACACTGCAAGGTGTTCGTCGTGGTATAGAGCGTGAAATGCTTCGAGTGACACCAAGTGCTCAGCTTTCGCACCGGCCCCATCCGAAATCGCTAGGTTCCGCACTGACTCACCCATACATCACGACCGATTTTTCAGAAGCACAGTTGGAACTAGTGACGCCTGCGGTGACCAGTAGAAAGGAAACATTTAAAAAATTGGCTTCGTTACACCACTTTGTAGCTACACATTTGCCGGAAGGTGAATCAATGTGGGCGGCAAGTATGCCTCCGTCTCTACCTTTAGATAGTGATATTGCGATAGCAAATTATGGCACATCCAATGTGGGTATGGCGAAGATGCGTTATCGAGAAGGCTTAGCAAACCGTTATGGAAAAAGAATGCAGCTTATTTCAGGCATTCATTACAATTTTTCGTTACCAAAACCTTTCTGGCAGATGCTTCATGCAAATACAGAAAGTCAATTGCCGCTAGAAGATTTTATTTCTGAGCGATATTTTCATCTGATCCGCAATGTTCTACGCAATGGTTGGATCATTCCATATTTGTTTGGTGCTTCACCCGCAGCCGACAAGAGCTATCTGCGAGATAAGCCTTATCAGTTACTGCAGTTAGATAGCACGACAGATTACTTACCTTGGGCGACATCGTTGCGCTTAAGTAACTTAGGGTACGGAAGTAGTGAGCAATCTCGATTCCCGATCAGCTTTAATAGCAAACAGGATTATCTGATCGGACTATGCAAAGCATTAACTCAACCCAGTGTGCAATATTCATACTTAGCAGAGCATCAGCAGTTGAATGGTTCGGTTCTTCAACTCGAAAATGAATTATACGGTTCCATACGTCCTAAAATTGTCAATGCACAAATGCGCCCATTGGTGGCCATGTGTCATTACGGGGTGGAATACATAGAATTACGCAGTTTGGACAATAATCCTTTGTTACCGCTTGGTATTGATGAACTTCAAAGTCAATTCATCGATCTATTTCTACTTTACAGCGCATTATCGCCTAGCCCTGAAATAAGTAAGCAGGAAAGAACCTTGATTATGCAAAGGCAAGAGTTGGTCGCGACACAGGGCAGAAAGCCGAATTTGATGTTGCCTACCTTGAATGGTGAGGTGCTACTGACGGATTTGGCGAAACCACTAATGAACCTGTTAGTCAAAATGGCGACCATCATGGATGGCGGGCAGAATACTAATGACTATGAGAAAGCCGTGATGCGTGAACAAGCCAAGTTTGATGCCAGCCAGTTAACGCCTTCAGCACAGATTTTAGCGGTTATGGAGCAAGAAAACCTAAACTTCACAACGTTAATGAAAAGCTATTCAGACGAGCACCAACAAGGATATTTGAGCGATACGCTCTCTGACGATGAAATGACACAATTACAAATGCTGGCATACAACTCTTTACTTGAGCAAAAACAGCTAGAGGCAGGAAATGAAGAAAACTTTGATGAGTATTTAGCCCAAAAACGTCATATCAATTGTGAAATGCCTTCTCGGGCTGATGCCGCGTTATCAATGCAAAGATATTCGATGCAATTTCAAGACAATAAAGAGCCAGCTAATCAATTATGAATATGCTTTGGAAATTAAAAGGCTACATCAAAATGTATGGCCGGCACTATCTCATTGCCCTTATCGCTTTGCAGTTGGTTGCTTTGATCAATTTGGTGCCTTCATGGCTGATCGGTCGAGTAGTCGACGGCATTAATCAAGGAACATTAGATGCACACAACCTAGTTATCTACGTCGGTGGAATCATTGTTTCGGGTGCGGCAATGTATGGTCTGCGCTTTGTGTGGCAAAGCAAGTTATATGGGGCGTCTATTGCGATTACTCGTGTGATGCGCAGTGAATTGTTTCAAAAGTTCTCACAACTTCCTCCTGCCTTTTATGCTCGCCGCAGTGCTGGTGATTTAATGGCGCATGCAACCAATGATCTTAACGCTGTTGAAGAGACTATGGGCATGGGAATTATGACGTTAGTGGACTCTTTCATCGCAGGTATAACCGTCATTTTAGGGATGATTTTTGTTGTCAGTGGTGAACTGACCGCCATTGCGCTGCTTCCTTTTCCGTTGTTAGTGCTGATCACTCGTCGTTATGGAGTGCAGCTACATAAAGCTTTTGGAAAGGCACAGTCTGCATTTTCTGATTTAACGGAAGAGACGCGTGAAACGGTATCGGGCATTCGTGCGGTTCGTACACACGGTATTTCTGGTCGTCAAGAACAACGCTTTGGACAAACCTTAGACCAAACGGTCGATGCCAATCTGACTGTAGCGAAAGTCGATGCAGCGTTCACTCCAACAATACAATTGGTTTACGGATTGTCGTTTGTGATCGCTCTTGGATACGGCGCATGGTTAATCGAACAGGGTAGTATCACTGTCGGTCTCTTTACGACTTTTACTTTGTACCTTGGTCAACTGCTGGGTCCATTTATGCAGTTTGGTTGGCAATTCAATGTCTTTCAACGGGGTAAGACCTCTTGGCGTCGGTTGGAGCATTTGTTTGCGGAACACTCGGAAGTGGTTGAGGGGGATCTAACATTAGCCAAAGATTCGGATTCAAGTATGTCATTTGATATCCGAGAATTTAGCTATGAGCAATCAAATCGAAGAGTTTTGGAGAGCGTAAAGTTTGAAGTGCCATCAGGTGGATTAGTGGGCATTACTGGGCCAACAGGCAGTGGCAAAAGTACGCTTCTGCATCTGGCTTTGCGTCAATTTAAACTTGAGCAGCCATCCAGTATTCATGTTTCAGGCATGCAAAGTGACAGCCTCACCTTTGATGCTTTGCGCAGCAAAATGGCTTGGGTTCCTCAAAAGCCGTATTTATTTTCCGGCACGATCGCAGAGAACATTGCCCTGTCAAAACCGAATGCGTCGTTGGCTGAAATAAAGCATGTGGCAGACATGGCTTCTATTCGAGCAGAAATTGAAGCGATGCCCGAGGGTTTTGATACCCGACTTAGAGAAGGCGGTACGAATCTATCGGGGGGTCAAAAGCAGCGATTAACACTTGCTAGAGCACTCCTGTCGGACACTGATATCTTGTTGTTAGATGATCCTTTCAGCGCATTAGATATAAAAACAGAGGCGCAAGTTCGTCAAAATTTAAAATCGTATTATTCTCACAAAACGATGCTGCTTGTCACCCAGCGCCTGACCAACCTTATTGAAGCTGACCAAATCTTAGTATTAAACGATGGTCAGGTGGAGGAACGCGGTTCTCATCATCAATTATTGGCAAACCAAGGTTGGTATTCCATGGTTTATCAGCGTCAAAGTCAGTTAGGGGAGAAAGGCCCGTTGGTGAGCGCAGAAGCATTGCATGCACGTTCAAGCAGTACTTTTAACGTTAACAACGATCCTGCTCTGAAGGAGATCTACCATGGGAAATAATACGCTTTATCGCCGTTTGTTAGCGTTTGCATTGCCGCACAAAGCTCGTTTTGGTTTTGCATTTGTCATGTTGGGGCTAGCGGTCAGTGCAGAAATGACAATTCCTTGGTTGGCAAAAAGTGTCCTTGATGACGTAATCGTGCCTCAGCAATTTGAATGGCAACAGCTTATCTTTTTGATTGGGCTGGTTATGTTTTTTTACGTTTTAGCTGCGGTGTTCGGGTATTTTCAGGCGGTCGCTTTTAAACACGGCGCATTGCTTGTGGTCAAAGATGTGCGCGAGCAGTTATTTCGCCATGTGCTGAACTTTCCCATTGCGACATTCGACAAGCTGCCGACGGGGAAGCTGGTCTCTTACATTACTAACGACACTGAGTCATTGCGAAATATGTTCGTGTCGACGCTACCTACCGTGGTTCAAGGAACCTTACGTATTTTAGCCACTTTTATTGCTATGGCGTTTTTAGACTGGCGTTTGATGTTATTAAGCTTGGTGTTGATCCCCATATTACTTGTGACCATGCATCTATATCGCAAGATTTCAACGCCAGTATTTGATGGCATTCGAGTTCAAGTCAGCAACATCAATGGCCAAATCAATGAGTCGTTACAGGGAATGGCGTTGATTCAAGCGTTTCGCCAGCAGAAACGCTTTCAAACCAAGTTTGAGAAAGAAAATCAAAGCTGGTTTAACTTCAGAACCAAATCGGTAGCCATTGATAGTTTGATGTTGTTGCCATTGACCCGTTTGATTGGGACGCTGACCGTAGCGGGTATTGTTGCCTGGTTTGCAGGGGCTTCAATGTCGACCGTTGTGGAAGTGGGCACCTTATACGCTTTCTTAAACTATGTTGAGCGATTCTTTGACCCGTTCCGACAGTTATCGATGGAACTGCATAAATTGCAGGTTGCTACGGTATCGTCAAAACGTATTTTTGAGCTACTAGACGATGAGTCTGAGGTTCATCATCAAGTGATGCCAGAGGTAGAGTTCAATGATAGTCACGATATTGAGTTTCGCAATGTCACTATGGGGTACGAAGAAGATAACCCCGTGCTTAAAGACGTTAGCTTTACAGCAAAAAGTGGTGAGTTCACCGCAATTGTCGGCCATACCGGAAGCGGGAAAAGCTCCGTAATCAATCTGTTAATGCGTTTTTATCAACAACAGCAGGGTGACATTTTCATTGGCGGGCAATCGCTTCGAACTCTTCCAGAAGCACAATTGCGTAAGTTGTTTGGCTTGGTATCGCAAGATCCAACCATCTTTAGTGGTTCAATTGAAGATAACATTAACTTATCTCACGATGTTCTTACCATTGATAAAACAAGTGCAAACACATTGGCGAAAAGCCGTGAGAGAGCGATTCATGCAGCCCAATTGGTGCAAGCAGACCGATTCATTCATCGTCTACCTGATGGTTTTGAACACAAACCAGGTAATGGCGGTGCCTCGCTTTCCGTTGGGGAAAGGCAGTTATTGGCGTTAGCTCGGGCGATTTCCCACGATCCGAAAATATTTCTACTCGATGAAGCCACGGCGAATATCGACAGTGAATCGGAAGAAGCGGTTAAACAGGCGCTTGATAATATCCAGGGCGGCAGAACGGTTATTGCTGTGGCACACCGGTTATCTACCATTCAAAACGCTGATCAGATTTTGATGATGAACAGCGGCAAGGTCGTACAAAGAGGCACACATCAAGAACTGATTGCTCAAGATGGCGACTATCGAGATTTGTACCTAAGTCAAAAAGCGCAAGAAGAACATGACACTCAAAACAGCACGCTTGGTTTAACCGCCGCCAGTGCAGCATAAATAGTTAATTATGACGAGCAAGAACATTATGAAAAACCACACAACGCACATCGAATCTAATGATACTGATCAAACACAATTTGTATCTGAGCAAGTGATTGAAGACATCCTTGAGTGGGAAATCATGCACGGCGTAGCATTTCGTCAGGCTGACAATACCGCAAGGCATGTTCCCTTTAGTATTGCGCCGATGACAATGGAACGTTCAACGTATGACCACCTACGTAAGGTCACGCCATTGATTGCTAAATTGGTGAGCAACGTTTCTGAAGATCATCGTTTTCTGCAAACCTCATTGAGTGAGATGGCGAAAGCCGACCCGTTCTTTGGTCGCTTAATGGAGCTCCATCAACAAGCTCATGGCGATAAAACCGCCCCTAAGCAACCTGCTCGTCAGCCGCTGTTATTAATGAGAACAGATTTTATGGATGACCGACAATACGGGGCGAAAGTTATTGAATTTAATGGCATAGCGGCGGGAATGGGCCCTTTCGGTCAACGTGCTTTCGAGCTGCATCGTTTTGTTGAAAACCAATGGAACGAGGTTTACCGAGAGTGGCTAGAAGATGATTCAGCAACACCTGCCGATAACCAAGGATTGGAACAATTAGCCCTAGGCATCGCAACAGCAGCAAAAAAGGTTCAAGCTCATTTTGCTGATTCTGACAAGAATGGTGTAAGCAAAAATCCTGATCAAAAGCCAACATTCTTAATGATCGTCCAAAAAGGAGAAGACAATGTGTATGACCAACACCTATTGGAGGTGGCATTACATAAGTTGGGCGTTCGTACCGTTAGGCGTACATTCGAACAATTGAGCACTCAACTTTCAAGTGGTGATAACCAGCGTTTAATCCTTGATGGTGTTGGCGCTATTGATACCGTGTATTTACGCGCGGGTTACCAATATTCAGATTACTGCGCGCCAGAGTTGGATGAAGACATTTGTTGTCACACATTGAGCCAAACTCGCTTGTTTATTGAAAAGCATTACGTGGCGATGAATGCCACCATCAGTCAACAATTAGCGACGAGCAAATCTATGCAAATGCTATTAACGCAAATGCCAGCCGAAGCTTATATTCAATGGGGATTGTCCCTTAATGAAGCCCATTTAGTGAAAAGCGTTTTGGCAGAGATGAAGGCGATCACCGCAGAAAGTATTGAATGGTTTTATCAGAGTGCGAATAAAAAAGAGTGGGTATTGAAGAACCAAGGGGAAGGTGGCGGTCACTGCGTATTTGGAGAGGATATTAGTGCTATTTTGCAACGACTAAAGCCAGAAGAATACAATGCGTGGACGTTAATGCAGCGCTTGTACCCACATGAACGCGACACCCCAACCATTGCCGTTCGAGATGGCAAGCAAACCTTAGTTAGCGACCTTGTTAGTGAAGTGGGGCTTTTTACTGCGCATTATCAAGGTAAGCCTGTTACTGAAAATAACGGTTATGCTGGATACTTAATACGCAGTAAGCCTGCCAGTGAGAATGAGGGCGGAATACATAGCGGGCAGGGGATTTTGGACTCGTTAGTCTTGATTGATTAATAACTAACTATATATTCGCGATGTATCTGTTTGATGGCTCTATATCGAGCCATGTTACGAAATTAGTCCTCTATCGCGCGATTTTCCAGTACCTAGAGTTATTCGTATATTGCTAAAATAGCAAAGGCGCTAACTCAGAATTGTCCAATAATGCGTTAAGTCTACTCGTAAGCATAATGTGAAAGAATCAAAAAATGCCGTTCACACTTATGTGAACGGCATTTACCCAATAGGCTCTTTTTTCAATGACTTTATTACAATAGTTCCGGTAGTCGATTTGCCGCTCTTTCCAACGCCAGATTGACAACCTTCGTAATTTCCGGGTATTGATTATCTGAATCATCCCAATCAACATCTTCTGGTAACAGTACTTCTTCTAAAATTCGATGCTCCATTACGATCTTATTGTTTCCCAGATCAACCAGCGTGACCTCCGCATTCACATAGCCACGAGGTTTTGAAAGAGGAATAAAGCCGTAGTAATCACGCAGCGTGCCCGCAGCCATGATTTGGATAACAAGTAGATGTGTTGCTTGATACTGATCCTTCACGACAGAAACATCGTAATCGAAGTAACCTTTTTTAAGTTCATCTTTTGGAAGTTTATGTTCGTCAGTCGCTTTATAATATTCTGGGATAATCACGCTGTGGCTTCCCCGATTCTCTATCAATTTCGCAACTTTTGACTTGCCTACTTCAAACTTATCATGCGTTAGTGATTGAATATGAGATTCAACACTATCAGTCACCATTTCGTTGATAGCAAGATCAAGTAAACCTTCAGCACCTGATCGATGCGCCTGCATTTCTGGTGGTTGGACAAATGCAACTGCGATATTTTTATCTCCTCCCGTTTGCCAAAAGTCAGATGGAATATCCATTGCTTTTTTAGATACACATCCAGACAAAAGCATTACTGCTAAAGCACAACCGATAATTCTGATATATCTCATAATGTTACTTCCCTTTATTATATGAGAAAAAAAGGCTATCAATGGAATTGTCAATGTACAATGTATCGTAAATTAAAAATGACAAACTGTGATTAATTACCTAATGGCAGTGGTAGTAGGGTGTATTACAATTCAAAACTTTGATCGATAAAGCAAACTTTTACATTGTTTTTTAATTCAATATGAGCCGCAGCAAATTCAGTTTCATCTCTTTTTTGTCAGGGAACACAATGTGCGTTACTGCTACTAACACTCATGTTCGACACAATAAATATTGACCACAACGTTAAGTGACTTTTCATTCCTGCAGTTATTTATGATGTGCTAATTTTTTTTCCGAAAATGATTTCTGTTAAACATGAGTTAGCTATTGTGGCTAGTTTATTTATCTGCCTCATCCTCTCATAAAGCGTTAGATGTAAAAAAACGCCATCAATCTCATAATATATAGAGATTATATCGAGTATGATGAAGGTATTTTATGCGTATATTTTTGTATAAAAGTAAGAATGCTTATTAATACACTGATGTAGATAAAGGAATTGAGTATGTCTAAAAGCACAGCAACATATTGGAATGTATTAGCCGAATCAAATAAGAACAAGTGGGAACCGATTGAAGGTAGTTCAGGTATGCTTGAGCAATTAACGCTTGCCATAGATGAAATATCAGGAGATTACACTCGACTTACTCGTTTTAAAGCAGGCGCAGATACAAAAGAGTTTGGTGGTAAATCACATGATTATCCAGAGGAAATATTTATCATCTCCGGTAGGCTTTATGATATGGCATTTGATCAGTGGTTGGAAACGGGGCATTTTGCAAGTCGTCCACCCGGAGAAGTACATGGTCCGTTTGTTTGCGACGAGGATTGTTTAGTATTAGAGGTGTCTTTTCCAAGTCAAAGTATAAAAATCACATAACAAAGCCCATTATATCGGATGACAAAAACACGGTATTTTTGCTTAAGTGTAGCCGTGTATTTTGCCCTGTTTATGGCAGCCGTTACCCTTATTTTTCTTAATACTACCAGCCTAAATAAAGCAAATTACCTAACCCGTTTTTGTCTCAAAGTTTGCTAGAGGCCGTTAATTTGTTTGAATTCTAAAATAGCCTTACATGGTGAGCTGGCTGAATATAATGCTGATAAAACGTACAATCTGTTCAGTATTGATGGTATAGCTCATTGTCTCGTACTAATATTTAAAAATCTCTAACATAATGATTAAACTCCAATGATACTATATACAATTCTGATCGTTATATTTCTGTGCTTTGCTTGCTGGTATGACGGGTGGTGGATTTCATCACTTACCGAAGAGGAAGGAAAAGATTTATATAAAGCATTAAGTGGGCAACGTGTAGAAGATCAACCTAAAACAACGGTTAACCCCAATGCCGTTGATTTGTTTGCTAGAACTGACAATGGAAAAGCGTTTTACATGCTCAACCTTATTAAGGACAAAAAAGATCTAGAAAGTAAGGATATGGGGGCACTTGAAAGTATAGATAGAAATTACGCTAAAGTTGTTTTCCCTCTTTTATTTAAGCATGGTTGCCATCCTGTTCTCGTATCAAAACCACTCACTACTTTTTCACAACCAGCTACTGAGGAAGAGTGGGACGCTATTTTCATTATAAGATATAGAAGCAGAAGAGATCTTTATAAGATAGTAACCAATCCTGAATTTCAAAAAGCTTGGGAGTTTAAATTGGCATCTATTCAAAATACCACGGTTATTCCCTCTATTCCTGTATTACAAGGAGTAAATTTAAAGTGGATTGTTGGTTTAATATTAATTTTAATTGGATGGGTTAGTACATAAATCGTGAGGGAACGCCACGAATTATAACTTTATATTAAAGGCTTCTGCTATCTCATATCGGTATTGATAGACGTAAATTAATAAATGTTCACCCGAACAATATCGATAACGCTGTATATTTATTCCACTCATAAAAAAAGCGAACCTTGTGGGTTCGCTTTTTAATTTAGCAATAAGTTAACGAACGTAATTCGTTATCTTCAACAGGTGATCACAGATAACTAAGTTGGAAATTACAACTTCATATCACCTCTTTGTTAGAGTAATCACTCAGTTCGTAAAAACCGAACCGTACTTTGCGAACCGCGAATTTGTAATAAACCAGCTGTTGGTTTACGTAAACAACTCAATATGTTTAGAGTTTATTTAATTTAAGCCTTTTCATCTTTGTTCTGTATAAAGCCAGGCACTAGAGCTTGTATAGAGTTAATATGCTCTAACTCGTGCCTATTCATCAACTGCAAGTTGAAGGCGTGCGGCGGCAAAGAAGCATCAGGTGTACAGTCAACATTAAGATCATTTAATACGAATCCTGCTAGTGCTTCGTTAGTGGTAATGTTTCGCACGTATTGACCTTCCATACCAAGATCAATAGCTAAGTCATTTCTATTTTCATGCTTAGAGTGCGGTGCAACACTTAGAACGACATCTCGGTTCCAAAGAGCATCGTCCTCTATAGTCTTGTCGTATAAGCTGTCGGTTTGCTCAGCCTTAAGAATTCGACTGATTCTAAAACACAGGAATTTACGTCTTTTACTGTCCCATGCTCGGATGTGCCAAGCTCCAAGTCCTTTAAATAAAGAATGAGGAGTCAGGGTTCTAGTCTCGGTGCTAGTTGAGGAACTGTACAGGACAGAGATACTTTGTTTGTTCAGGATCGACCTTGTGACTTGAGAGACGATATCAATTGATAGTGAATCCAAAACTGTTGCGAAGCTGCTTACACCATAAGTTGTTACGGGAATAGAGTTCAACTCTTGGCCCCATGCGATTAACCTCAGAGCAGCTTCTGGGTCATGCTCAAAGGCTGGGCTAAACGATGCTGACCTCATATATGCTCGCAGGCTTTCGTTGAAAACCGTATTTTCAGAAAAACGTTCTTTGTATGCGTTAAAAGAACGGCTTGCTGTTGCAACGGCAATATCACCGTGCTGAATAAGGTCGGAGCGATTCACTTTCCCAAAGAAGCAGAGATAGAAATCAATCAGCCTTAGTCGTTTGGTTTGCGGAGATTCGACACAACGCACAATGATTACCCTTATCAAAATGAACTGTACTAATTTACTCTAACGAATCATTTGATTCCAATGTAATATGATACTAGTTGATTCTTTGACCGCTAGTAGACAAGACACACTTGGCTCTTTTGGGTGTTGAGGCATTTCTATCTTAAACGCAGCCTGTTAACTCTGGTGGTAGTTGGAAGCACTAATAATGGACTTACTTAGTGGCAGCCGAGTCAGTAAGTTTGTTGTAGATCATTCACTAACCGAGGGGTTGAGAATATCTCTACCGCACTGTGATGAAAGAAATGAATAAATCTGAAACAAAAAGCTCAAAACTGCTAGAGATCGTACTTTTTCACTCATTTATCCCTGGGAAACTATTCAAGGTCAAGGCTATCGGGCATAGCAACAATACGGGTGATAATGGAGCTGGTAAATCCACTTTGTTAAGTTTACTTCCAGCGTTTTATGGAGCCGATCCGAGTAAGCTGGTGGATAGACAAGCGGATAAAGTTTCCTTTGTTGATTACTATTTGCCTACTCCAAAATCTGTCATCGTGTTTGAATATGAAAAACTTGGTGAGAAAAAGTGTTCTGTAATGTATCGAAATGGCTCTAGTGTCGCTTATCGATTTTTGACCGGAAGTGCTGAACAGTTGTTTTCTCAACATTTGTACGACGAGCTAATTAAGCAGGGAAGTGAAACTCGTACATGGCTTAAAAACCTTGTGTCTCAGTCAATGTTAGTAAGTTCGCAAATTGAAACTAGTGTCGATTACCGCGCAGTTATTTTAAATAATAAAAACCGTTTAGCTCAAAGAAGTCGTGCGGGTAAAAACTTAGTTGCAATCGCTCATGAGTATTCGTTGTGTTCTGCGAGCCATAATATGAATCATATCGACATTTTGACGGCGACAATGATGCGCCATAAGAAAATGTTGAGTCGTTTCAAGACGATGATTGTGGATTGTTTTTTGAACAATACATCGATGGACGATGTTCCATATAAGAAAGAGTATATTAACCTAGCAAATAGCCTAGATGTATTTGTTCAACTAGATACTAAAAAGAGCAAGTTCGATGAAGCAGTTGCAAGTAAAGACAGCCTTGATGAGTACATTAAGCAATTAAACTCTTATCGAGCTCAAATCGCTTCTCATCTGCGTCAATTGGCATTAAATGACATTCAGTTGTCAGACACGATTCGTTCACAGAAGGATCTGTGCGGCTCGTTGGTCAATGAGAGGAAAGATAGACTTCAAAAGCTCGATACTGAGTTAAGCATCCATCGGACTGAGTTTGAAAGGAAATCCAAAATAGTTGATGCTATTTACAATAAGCGTGACAAGTACGAGAACGAGGATGATATTTTAGGGAAAATCACGCTTTACAATAGTTTGAGTGACTTGCTGAAGGAAGCGGAATCCGCAAAGAAACATTACGAAAACTTACTGGAAAATGTAGAAACAGAAGAAAGTGCGTTTAACAGTCAAGTACAAAAACTGGAACTCGAATGTGCTGAATTCCGCTCCCGTAAGCAACAAGAAATCAATAGAATACTTAAAACTAAGGAAGAGATACTCGAGCAAAAGAGCGACCGTTTAGAGGCGATGCAGAGTGACTTTAACCTTCAAAAGAAAAAGTTCCAAGATGAGTTTGATGAGCAATCTGAAAAGATAAGACAAAAACTAATCCGACTCGCCATTCTAGAAGGGCAATCTTTAGAGTTCACACCAGAACAAAAAGGCGAATTACGTAGGCTGGAAAGTGATCTTGAGAGTAAGCGTGAAAAACTTAATGCTTCTCACAATGCAGTAATTCATTTGAATGAGCAGCTACGTCAGGCAGAAAAAAATCACGAGAGCAGTCTTTCTACTTATCACACTTGTACTAGTGAATTAAAAGAAATTTCAGATGAAATAGCTTCTGTGAGTCGTGCATTATTGCCAGCAAAAGGATCGCTCAACGAGTACTTAGATCAAAAAGTGCCTGATTGGCATGGTAATATAGGCAAAGTAATCACTCCTAGTTTATTAAATACGAAGAACTTGAAACCATTTTTTAATCCAGAAGCTACTGAGTCGATTTTTGGTCTCCATTTAGAGCTGGATTCAATCGCACTTCCTGATTTTTGTCTCAGTAAAGAGAAGCTTTCAGAGCGACTAGAGACTTTAAAAATCAAGGAGCAAGAAGTAGAAGTTCGGCAAGGCAAAGCGAAGAGTAGAGCTAAAAGTGATGAGCAAGAAGCAGATAAGCTTCACAAAGAAATGAAAATTCAAAGTACAAGAACAAAAGTCTTTGTGGAAGAACTGAGCAAACTCAACCTCCTTAAAGAGCAAAAAACAGTCCTGTTTGAAAATGATGCTGAAAGTCGTGCATCTGAAGTTAAGAAACAGAAAAGTGTACTAGAGTCTGAACTTTTTTTAATCAAGTCTGAGCTGAAAGAAAGATTTGAAAATGAAGAGAAGCGCCATCAACATGATCGTGTTCAGGTGAAAGCTAACTTCGATTATCACTTGTCAGAAGAGGACGCGAAAAAAAGTGCTATTGATGAGCTCATTAAAAATAAAGAAACGATAACTTCAGACAGAGTTAGTGACTACAAGTTAGCGTTCAACCAAGCTTTGATCAGTAAAGGGGTTGATCCAGTCAGTATCGAAAGAGCCAAATCGAAGTGGGAATCTCTCGAGCGCAAATGTGAGGAAATAAAAACATTTCAAGCTTTAATTCACGATTATGGCACTTGGCTAGAATCAGAATGGAAATACATTGATAGCTATAATTCTGAAATTTTGGTTTTAGAGCGAAAGATTATGGAAGATGAAGCGAAGAGAATCGATTATGACAAGTCGATAAATAGAAGAATTGACGAAATATCGTTTTCAATTAAGTTGGATGAAGAAGAGCTCAGTAAAGTCAAGGTGGCTATAGGGCAACTTACAACTTGTACCAATAATCTGGAAAAAGCGGTCGATGAATCAGATTTAGCTAGCTTAGAAGATGCCTCTGTAGATTTGGAGTTTCATTCTGTTGAGCATGCAGTGAGCCTAGTGACAGATAAAATCACTGCGATTAACACGTTGAAGAAAGAAATAGTTAATAAAGTAAAAGATGTAAGTAACACAATCCTAGCGTTGGATAACAACAATGAAATAAAGATGATGTGGGAACAGATGCGCTCTGCAACCATGACGAAGCTTTCAGAAAATTATGACTATGCTATCAACTACGATAGTCCTCAATTTTCCCTTGCTTGTTTGGGAGACCTTGAAGAGCTTGTTCTTAATGTGATTCCTGATGTTAGGGACGTTAAAATTGAGACACTTCGTTCTATATCGACTCAAATATCTAACTATCACCAAACTCTTAAACAGGTGAATAGTAAGGTTGATTCAGTTTCAACCACTCTGGATAAGTCGATTGAAACGGGCAATCCTTTCCCTGCTATCGACAGTATACATATCAAACTATCAAGCAAGATCCATACTTTTGATCTTTGGAAAGACCTCAACCTCTTTAGTGTCGAATTGGATAGATGGTCAGGCGAAACATCAAGAGGTCTACCTTCCAAAGCGTTTCTTGTCTCTTTCAAGCAATTGTTGGCTTCGTTTAAAGAGGCTCAGATATCTAAAAACCTAGAGTCTTTGGTCGAGATGGAGATCACGATTGTTGAGAATGGACGCCCAGCAGTGGTTCGAAATGATGAAGATTTAGAAAAGGTCGGCTCTGAAGGGATTTCCAAACTGGCTATTATCGTTGTTTTCTGTGGGATGACTCGATTCTTGTGTCAGGATGAAGACGTTGCCATTCACTGGCCGTTAGACGAATTAGGGAAAATCTCCATCTCTAATTTGGCTATTTTATTCGACATGATGGCTCAAAAAGGTATTTGCTTGTTCACTGCTCAGCCAGATCTGCATCCAGCCACTTACAAGTACTTCGCGACTAAAAATCACATAGTGAAGAATGTTGGGGTTAAATCATTTATTGGTGGACGTAGAAGTAGAGTCAATCCATTGCTTTCTGAGTCGAAACAAAATCAGTCTACGGAGGTGGTTGAATGAATAAGTTTGAATCGGCTTTTCGATTACTCATGAGTAAAAAAGTGATCTGTGAATATGCATCTCCTATTGAATACACATATTTATCCGATACGAGAAATCGAAGTGACATGAACCAATACCTGTCTCGAATAAGCATGACAACAGTCGAAACACAAGACGGGCTAGGTTTTTACTGTGGATATGAGAGCATCGATAACACTCGAAAGAAAAACGAAGTTCTCAAAGACTTTGAAGTTTTTTCGCAGACGATGGAAGGGATAATCGCTTGGCTCAAACTAGCCCGAAATATTGACTCAGACTCCAGACCCATAATGGCTGGTGGCAAGCTTTCGGAGTCAGAGTTGCTCGCAGCAATAGAGGAAAGTAACTCACTTCAAAATCAGCTTGATCATATTGCACACAAGCTTAAAAGAGCCCATAAAAGCAAAGAGAGTAAAACGAAGCTGAGGTCGATCTTAGATTATCTTGTCCAAGAAGGATACTTTGTATCTCCATCATCAACTGGTTCTCTCTTTATCGCCACAGCGAAATGGTCATTGCTTTATGAGACTTTGGAGTTTATCGCTATTAATGAAGGGATGTTGGAAAGTGAAGCTGATGGTGAAAATGAATTAGATACTCAAATGGGGTTAATTTAGATGTCTCGACAAGTGGAGTCAAAAGAAGCTGTGCGAGCGCTAAGTACTCATACTGAGGTAGTAGATGAGGCTTGCTATGAGCAAGCTGGAGTACTTCATCATAGTGAAAGCAATAAAGCTGTAATTGCAGCGCTTACAAAACATCAATTGGCCTATCACTTAGATGATGAGCATGGAGTCCAAATTCATTCGTCTGTTAAACGTTTACTGGATAGGGTAACGAGTCGTTATAGATTCAGAGAACGTCATGGCGAGTTTTCTAATCAGATTGAAAACTTGGATTATGCCGTTGGCAGTTACCGACGAGTTAAGGACTTCAATGATGATAAAAAACAACACTATTTAGATGAAGTTCGAGAGATAACAGTCGAGATAAATGACGCCTTGGTTGAAACCGTGTCTACTTTTCATAGAATCGTTGCAGATGAATTTAGCATGGTTACTGATGTTGATGACAAAATTCGTCAAATCGGTCGATGTAAACGTGAGATCAGTAGAATCAATAGTATCTTTGAGCATTTAAGTGTGAAAAAGCTTAGAGAGTGGGTACAAACTGACACTCACCTTGAGCGAATTCTTTTGAAGTTACTTAAATCTAAAATAGATATCGCATTAAGGGACTTAAATGTATCAAATAAAAAAATGGTCGAAATGTTGGCAAAGCTTCAGCGAGATAAGAAATCTTCCAAGCTTAATCGCATTATTGATGTTTTTGCAGCTAAGTTCCAAGATGACAAAACCTTTTCGCCATCCATAGATTCCATTGAATGCTTGCCTGATTGTTTGTCTCAGGTGTCGGAAACAGAAGTACGAGCCTACGGAAATACTAACAGTGACATTCAAGCTGATGACTTAGTTGATTTGGCTGTAAGGGCTCTTGCTAGCGGTGAGCGGAAAAAAGTCAAAGCTTCAGATTTAGACAGTATCGAAGTTACGGATGTCCGTGAAGATGAGGAAGAGTTTGAACTAAACGAGGTAGATGAAGCGCTAGAGTTAATGTTTGAGGCAATAAAAACAAATCCTAACATTCTCCCTCTATCTGCTGCGCAAAGCTATACACTGTTTGATCTCGATATAGAACTAGAGGACTGGCTTTTACTGGTCGATGGATATATTAGTGCGCAAAAAGTCGGTTTGAAGAGTATCGTCCAAATTAAGGAAGAAAGAGAAGTCGTATTACCTTATGACGGTAATGTGATTATTAGTGATATTGTTTTCGAAACAATCGGAGGTGCTAAATGACGCTATCTCTATCGCTAATTAATGCTGCTAAGAGGATTGTTGTTAACTCAAGGGAGAGGATTCCAGCCAACAAGTCCAATACTGAAGTTTGCAGGCTCGTAGAAGTCGGGGCAGTTAGTGGCAATTCAATTCTTTTATCCCGTTCAGATTTAAGGGAAATAGAAAAGTATTTTTCTTCAACATTGGGACAAAACCTTCTGACCTTTCAACAGAGTAGCAACTCTCGGATGGATACTGCACGCCCTGGTATTAGCGAGAAGTCTGCAAAAGGTGGTGTGTTTCAGCAGCTCATTAGCTTAGCTGGTAATGTGAATATCCCTTTAAAGAACCAGCCAGATGTACCCAAAGAAGCTAGGTATGTAGCTTCTGTAGAGTTGGATGATCTAGATTTCCCGCGTTTTAGCCGAGTACTTATTATCGAAAATGGCGAGCTAATGGTTCGATGGAAAGACGTTGTACTCTCTTTGCCAGATGAATGGCAATCCGCTGTGCTCGTTTACCGTGGTCACGGAAAAAACCAAAAAGACCTACCTACTCTGATTGACTGCTTTGACAACAATGCCGTTGAAGTAGGCTTTTTCTATGATTACGATCCAGCAGGCTTGGATATGGTTGAGCAGCTAAGCAATGCTAAGCATTATTGGGTTGTCCCTGCTTTAAATCTGGAGTTATTTCGAAGTATCAATAAGCTCGATGAATTTTTGAAACAACTAGAGCAGCTTGACAGGCTCAAGAACAGAAATGTCAGCGTATCAATACGAGAGCATTTAACGATCATTGAGAAGAATACACTGGCTATAACGCAAGAACACTTGATCAAGAATCAGTGCCCTCTGGTTATTGAAAGGCTTATCGAATAACAAAAAAATTAATTGTAGAAATGGTTTAACATCATCTCAAAAAGTAGCTATTTCACTGCTCCAAAAAAACAAAAGGCGAACCAAATGGTTCACCTTTTGTTATTCAAGTTAGTTTCTAACTTGGCGAACAGTGATCAATAGGCTTTAGTCTTCAATATAGTTCTCAATACTCGGGCAAGAACACACAAGATTACGGTCGCCAAATACGTTATCAACACGGTTAACACTCGGCCAGTATTTCGCTGCTTTGGTGTGTGCTGATGGGAAGCAAGCGACTTCACGGCTATAAGCGTGGTTCCACTCTGATTCCATCATATCAACTTGGCTGTGTGGTGCGTTAACCAGTGGGTTATCGTCTAATGACCATTCGCCAGATTGAACAAGGTTGATTTCTTCTTTAATCGCAATCATCGCGTCACAGAAGCGATCCAGTTCTGCTATGTCTTCAGATTCAGTTGGCTCAATCATTAATGTGCCAGCGACAGGGAACGACATAGTTGGCGCATGGAAGCCATAATCCATTAATCGTTTCGCGATATCTTCTTCTGAAATACCAGAGGCATCTTTGATCGGGCGTAAATCAATAATACATTCGTGTGCAATACGACCTTCAGTACCACGGTATAAAACAGGGTAGTGTGGGCGAAGGCGTTCCATCACGTAGTTTGCATTTAAAATAGCAAGTTCAGTGGCTTGGGTTAAACCCTGTTCTCCCATCATCGCAATGTAAGCGTATGAGATAGGCAAAATAGACGCTGAACCTAATGCTGCCGCAGATACGGCATATTGCAGTTCATCGCTATTTGTATCTTCAACATGTCCCGGTAAGAACGGTGTAAGGTGCGATTTAACACCAATAGGTCCCATACCTGGGCCACCGCCACCGTGAGGAATACAGAAAGTTTTGTGTAGGTTTAAATGAGAAACATCTGAACCAATAAAGCCTGGGCTAGTTAAACCAACTTGCGCGTTCATGTTAGCACCATCAAGATAAACCTGACCGCCAGCTTCATGGACAAGATCACACACTTCTTGTACTGCTTCTTCATACACGCCATGGGTAGACGGGTAGGTGATCATGATGCATGACAGCGCATCACGGTGTTTTTCGATTTTGGCTTTTAGATCATCAATATCGATATTACCTAACTCATCACAGCCAACCACAACCACTTTCATTGAAACCATTGCCGCAGAAGCTGGGTTAGTACCGTGTGCTGAGCTTGGGATCAAACAAACATTACGGTGGTTATCGCCATTGGCTTCATGGTAACGCTGAATAGCGATTAGACCAGCATATTCACCCTGTGCGCCAGAATTTGGTTGCAGCGAGAATGCATCATAACCTGTGATGGAGCACAGCATTTCAGATAAGTTTTTAGCTAATTCTTGATAACCTAATGTTTGTGTTTGTGGTGCAAATGGGTGCAGTTGTCCAAACTCAGGCCAAGTGACTGGGATCATTTCTGCTACTGCATTTAGCTTCATGGTACAGCTACCCAATGGGATCATGCCGTGAGTTAATGAGTAGTCTTTGTTTTCTAGCTGCTTCATGTAACGCATCATTTGTGTTTCGCTATGGTAGCGGTTAAACACAGAGTGGGTTAGGTATGCACTGCTTCGGCGACATGCTGGTGGAATAGCTGCGAACTCATCTGCGGCAATGTCATCACTGAACATCGACACTTTAAGATCTTGATTGGTAAATAAGCCAAGTAGCTGCTCGATATCTTTTGCAAGGGTGGTTTCATCAATACTGATCCCCAACTTATCGCTGTATTTACGAAGGTTGATACCTGCATCAAGCGCTTTTTGATACAGAGCGTCAGTTTGAGATCCAGTTTTGATTGTTAGCGTATCGAAGAAGTGT
This sequence comes from Photobacterium sp. GB-36, assembly GCF_003026135.1. Lineage (NCBI taxonomy): Bacteria > Pseudomonadati > Pseudomonadota > Gammaproteobacteria > Vibrionales > Vibrionaceae > Photobacterium > Photobacterium sp. GB-36. Next base: position 24,697 of record NZ_PYNY01000024.1, read on the forward strand.
TGGTTTTCTAGTTCAAAACCATTATTGCGTAAGCCTGCAGCTAAAACGGCAGTAAAGTGGTGAACACGACGGCCAATTTTCTTTAAGCCTTCAGGGCCATGGTACAGGGCATAAAACGCTGCCATGTTGGCAAGCAGTGCTTGCGCTGTACAAATGTTAGATGTCGCTTTTTCACGGCGGATATGTTGTTCACGGGTTTGCATTGCCATACGTAGGGCTTGATTGCCTTTGGCATCTTTAGATACACCGATTACACGACCCGGCATCGTACGCTTGTGTTTATCTTTGGTTGCCATAAAACCAGCATGTGGACCACCAAAGCCCATCGGCACACCAAAGCGTTGCGCACTACCAATAACCACATCTGCGCCCATTTCACCCGGTGCTTTTAATACCGTTAATGCCAGTAGATCAGATGCCACCGCGACTAATGTTTTCTTATCATGTGCCGCGTCAATAATGTCGGTTAGATCTTGTAATTCACCGTTGCTAGCAGGGTATTGCAGTAAAGCACCAAATACATCGTGTTTCGCGAGATCTTCTGCACTACCTGTAATGATTTCAAAGCCAACGTATTTTGCACGTGTAGTGACAACATCTATGGTTTGAGGGTGAAGATCGGTTGAAATGAAAAATGCATTGCTTTTGTTTTTACTCGCGCGCTTACATAGCGTCATGGCTTCTGCTGCGGCAGTGGCTTCATCAAGCAGTGATGCATTAGCCAGCTCCATGGCGGTTAGATCCATGATCATTTGCTGATAGTTAAGCAGAGACTCTAAACGGCCTTGAGAGATTTCTGGTTGGTAAGGGGTATAAGCGGTATACCAACCTGGATTTTCTAATACATTGCGAAGAATAACATTTGGGGTAAACGTGTTGTAATAACCCTGACCAATATAACTTTTATTGATGATATTTTTGCCAGCGATTTGCTTTAGCTCTGCCAGCATTGCCGCTTCACTTTGTGCCTGTGGTAATGTCATCGGCTCTGTTAAACGAATGGAAGCAGGAACAGTTTGCGCTATAAGCTGGTCAATACTACCGACACCTATAGTTTCTAACATTCGCTGTTGTTCGAGTGCATTAGGGCCATTATGGCGATGTGAAAAATCATTATCGTCACTGAGGGCTTGAAGAAAAGGAGTATTGGTCATGGTTCTTTCCTGAACGTTGTCCTAGTTACCAGTGTCTGGCTTTAGGGTATTCATCGGTAATGCTGTAAATGGCAAAGCAACAAAGATCGAGTGCTGTACCCGATCTTTGTTTTTATAATTTAGTCTTCTTCAATTGAAGCAAGATAGGTTTCAGCATCAATTAATGTTGCCAATTCATCAGAATCGCTAAGTTTGATGGTTGCAATCCAGCCGCCTTCATAAGGTTCTTCATTAACCAGTTCAGGGCTGTCTTCTAAATCTTCATTAATCGCAACAATTTCACCTGTGATAGGGGCGTAAATGTCGGAAGCGGCCTTTACTGATTCCACTAAAGAGAAGGCATCACCAGCATCTGTTGTATCACCAACTTCAGGTAAATCAACAAATACCACATCGCCTAATAAACCCTGCGCATGATCAGAAATACCAACTGTCACTGTTCCATCACCGTTATCACGGATCCATTCGTGGCTACTGGTAAACTTTAATGTTGATTCCATGTTTGTACTCCTTAACCCACCGGTTATATGGTTATTTGATAAAAGTTTCTTATAGTGGAACACGTTTTCAATATCTATTGTGCGATTCTACGCAAACGTTTGCTATTTGTCATGTTTATTTGTTTCTAACATGGTTATACTAAGTTTAAATTTAGTTAATAAACGCTGATTTTCATCACTAAATCCATAATATTACCTATTTATAAATGGATTTAACGATAATGTATGCCTCATAGGTAACATTTTTTTAAAAAGATCATGACTTTGTGATGTGAGTTTTATTAAGTTTCCTATAAGAAACTATGATGAAGGTCGAGAGTTGTGGCGGCTGAGCTGAAGAAGGAAGTGATATGACAGATGAATATATCCACGATGTTTATCCATCGATGCGGATCGAAAAAACTCAAGCCGCAGAGCATATTGCGCCTTTAAAGTTAGGTGAGAGGCTAAAAGAAATTCGTGTTTCTTTAGGTCTAACCCTTGAAGAAGCCAGTAAGCGTACAGGGCTTGCACGTTCAACCTTGTCAAAGATTGAAAATGAGCAAATATCTCCGACGTTTCAAGCGATGCAGAAACTCGCTACAGGCTTGGCTATCGACATCCCACAACTTTTTGAACCACCGAAAACCATCACAGCCTCGGGTAGACGTGATATTACGCGCTATGGTGAAGGTCGACCTCATCCCACTTCAACCTATGAACATGAACTGCTTGCTACGCAATTAACAAATAAAAAGATGATGCCGTTTAAATCACATGTGCGTGCACGATCGTTTGATGATTATAGCGAGTGGATCCGCCATGACGGCGAGGAGTTCTTACTGGTGTTAAAAGGTGAAATCACTTTTTTCTCTGAGTTTTATGAGCCGATTCATTTAGTCGAAGGGGATTCAGCCTATTACGACGCGACAATGGGCCACATGCTGACATCTGTTAGTGAAGAAGATGCGTTAATTCTTTGGGTGACGGCATCTTAGTGTCATCGAACGGTTTATAGCATCAACCAGTTTTATAATTACGTTACCATTTACATGGACACCAACTAGATAACGGAGTGCAACTATGTCTCAACAACTTAAGCAGACCCCATTACATGGCTTACACATTGAAATGGGTGCGAAAATGGTGCCATTTGCTGGCTATGATATGCCTGTGCAATATGGCTTAGGAGTAAAAAAAGAGCATATACATTGTCGTGATTCTGCTGGGTTGTTCGATGTATCACACATGGGGCAAGTACGCTTAAAAGGGCAACATGCCGCTGCATTATTAGAAACCTTAGTACCTGTTGATATTGTTGATTTACCTGAAGGTAAACAGCGTTATGCCGTATTTACCAATGAAAATGGCGGTATTGAAGATGATCTAATGGTGACAAATTTTGGTGATCATCTTTTTCTTGTCGTGAATGCTGCCTGTAAAGAACAAGATATTGCCCATTTAAAAGCCCATTTAACAGATGGTGTTGAATTAGAAGTGATTGAAGATCGCGCACTACTTGCCTTACAAGGCCCTAAAGCTGCGATGGTACTCGCTGAATTAAACCCTGTGGTTAGCGATATGGTGTTTATGGATGCGGCTAAAGTGACGTTATTAGATGTTGAATGTTACGTTAGCCGTTCAGGTTATACGGGTGAAGATGGCTATGAAATCTCTGTGCCGAATGATAAAGCCGAAGAGTTAGCTCGCGCGTTACTGGCATTTAATGAGGTGGAATGGATTGGTCTTGGTGCGAGAGATTCACTACGATTAGAGTGCGGATTATGTTTATACGGGCATGATCTTGACCCTACAACAACGCCATTTGAAGCCAGCTTAATGTGGGCAATTACGCCAAGTCGTCGCGCTGGTGGTGAACGTGAAGGTGGTTTCCCCGGCGCTGATATTATTTTAGAGCAACTACAAACTAAACAGGCTGCAAGAAAGCGTGTTGGGTTAGTGGGGCAATCAAAAGCGCCTGTACGAGAAGGGACTAAGTTGTTTGATGCTGAAGATAATGAAATTGGCATTGTAACGAGTGGAACATTTGGCCCAACAAAAGGTATTCCTGTCGCAATGGGGTATATTCAACCTGAATCAAATCAGCTTGGTGAAACAATTTACGCTGAAGTACGCGGTAAAAAATTACCGATGACAATCGAGAAAATGCCGTTTGTACCTCAACGTTACTATCGCGGCTAATTGCTTCAAAATATTACTCATTAATAGCAGGCAAAAGTGCTTTTTTACGAAGTTAAGCCTGCTTTATTTGGTAGTGACTGCTTTGTATGCAGATTTAAAGAGTAAGGTGAAGCCTTCTTTCGATAGATCTTTAACGGTTAGATTTGCATCATTCAGTCGACGGTAACATTCATTTAGTGCGGTAATAAAAATGTCTTTGTCGATGGCATTATTCATTGTCTGTTTCATGGTTTATTCCTCATCACACTATAATTATTACAACATCATACAGAGGGAGCATTAATAAACACTGAATAAAAGCTGAATGAGGGAAGGGTATTTCTTTAGGGATTAAATAGCCTCTATCTAAAATGATAGAAGCTATTAATAGAAATATTATTTTTGTGTCAAGTAAGTAAATAAAAACTCAGTTATATTGGTCATATCTTCGACGGTAATAAATTCTTCCGTAGTGTGTACTTTGCTCATACCGGTTGATAAATTAACGGTTTTTAATCCTTTCTCATTAAAGATATTTGCATCACTACCGCCACCGGTAGACTTGGTAAATGGTGCTATTCCCATTTCTTTAAAGCTAGCCATGATATCAATAACATGTGGGTCATTATCAGCAATAGAGTAGGCGTTATAAGAGCGTGTAGATTGAATATCTATTTGCGAGTTATGCTTATTTGCTGTTGTGTTGAATACATCAACCATATGCTGAACTTGTGTAGCAAGCTTATCATCGTTAAGTGAACGCGCTTCAGCGGCAAGATACAATTCAGGCATCACGATATTCGTTGCTTGACCACCAGAGACAATGCCAATGTTAGCGGTTGTTTCATGATCTATACGCGCTAATTTCATATTCATCACAGCATCAGACGCTACTGTTAGTGCATTAATACCTTCTTCAGGTGCAAGTCCTGCGTGAGCGGGTTTACCTTTAATAGTCACTTTTAAGCTTTGCTGTCCGGGAGCACTCGTTACAATCGCACCAATAGCACCGCCTGAATCAAGCACAATAGCTTTATCTGCAGTGATATATGACATATCAAAATGCTTCGAGCCTTGTAATCCACCTTCTTCATGGACAGTAAAAGCCAGCTCTATTGTTTTATGGGCTTTGTTGTTTTCTTTGATGGTACGTACCGCTTCGATGATGGCAGCAATTCCCGATTTATCATCACCACCAAGAATGGTGTCGCCTTTTGAACGAATAACCCCATCTTCAATAATCGGTTCAATACTATTGCCTGGCGTTACGGTGTCCATGTGGCAGCTTAAAACAATACTATCTTCAAGTTCACCCTCAAGCTTGGCATAAAGGTTAAAACCATTAGAAATGCTTTCAGGCACAGGTAATTTAGCAACGCTGAAACCTAACTCTTCGAGTTGTTCTGCTAAGGCTTCTGAAATCGCTTTTTCGTTTTTTGATTCGCTATCGATTTTGATGAGATCAATAAAATGAGAAATAAGGCGTTCTTGATTAATTGTTGTCATATTGCTTCTAACCACTAAATAGGAGGAATACACAGTACTCTAATAGGAATAATGGCGAGATGATGGGGGGCTAAATCAATAAAAGTAGAGATAAAAAAGAGGAAAGTAAGTGAAATGAGAGAAGTTTAAACAGGATTACGGCAATGAAAATGCCAAATAAGACATAGCTTCACATGAATGCGGGAGCGAACCGATTGTGAATCTACATAACGCTTATTTGGCATAAATCGATAAGTTAGCTGATGCTATCAGCTAACTTAATACTCATTAGCCCCAAACGATCAGGCTGTAGTTCTTTTTACCACGGCGGATCAGAGTGTAGCGACCAAAGAGTTTGTCAGCGTCTGTAAACTCATAGAATGGTTCGCTTACTTTCTCGCCATTAACCATGATTGCATTTGAGCTGATGTGTGTTTTTGCTTGACCACGAGAACTTGCAAGACCAGATTTAACTAGCACTTGTTGTAAATCATCGCCATTTTCAGCTTCAGCACTTGGCATACCATCTTGCGCTAGTTGAGCAAAATCAGATTCAGATAAGTGTACTAAATCGTTTTCAAATAGGCAGCGAGTAATGTTCTGTGCCGCTTCCAATTGCTCTTGACCGTGAACTAAACGCGTTGCTTGCTCAGCAAGAATACGTTGTGCTTCAGGTGCTTTGCCACTGTTACGATCGGCTTCTTCAATCTGTTGAATTTCTTCTTCAGAAAGGAAAGTGAAAAAGCGTAGGAAACGATATACGTCAGCATCTGCAGTGTTCATCCAGAATTGGTAGAACTTATATGGGCTTGTTTTTGTTGGATCTAACCAAACCGCACCACCTTCAGTTTTACCAAATTTAGTACCATCAGATTTTGTGATTAGCGGTACTGTCATACCGAACACTTGCTGCTGGTTCATACGACGAGTAAGGTCGATACCTGCCGTGATGTTACCCCATTGATCAGAACCACCGATTTGTAGTTCCATCCCCATTTCTTTGTTCATACTTGCGAAGTCGTAAGATTGCAGCAAGCTGTATGCGAACTCAGTAAAAGAGATACCTACTTCATCACGGTTAATTCGTTGCTTAACAGATTCTTTGCTGATCATTTGGTTTACAGAGAAGTGTTTACCAATATCACGTAAGAATGTTAGAACATCCATATTACCGAACCAGTCATGGTTATTTACCATACGGGCAGGGTTTGTTGCATTGTCAAAATCCAAGAAAGGAGAAACTTGGCGTTGGATTTTTGTCACCCAACCTGCAACTGTATCTAAAGTGTTAAGTGAACGCTCAGTCGCTTTGAAGCTTGGATCTCCAATCATACCAGTAGCGCCGCCAACCAAAGCTACTGGATTATGACCCGCTTCTTGGAAGCGCTTAAGGCAAAGTAGAGGAACCAGATGACCTAGGTGTAAACTATCAGCCGTTGGATCAAAGCCGCAATATAATGTAATCGGACCTTTTGCTAAACGTTCGCTTAAAGCTTCTTCATCCGTAATTTGAGCGATCAGACCGCGATCTTTAAGCTCTTGAATTAAATTCAAATGATTCATGTGTTCTCCAATAATCATTTTATTTACGTTTAATTAAAAATAGGTACGGCATTATTCAATGTCAGTATCTGGTTTATTATGACTTGTAGGCCAATTAATCCCACAACAAATAATACGATATTATTTGTTGCGACATTATATTCAATTTGATGTTGTTTACCACGAAGTTTTCTAAGGGCAAGAACAGGAAATAGAATCGCTAATATAGTCAAGAAAATTGCAGCGGCACCTAAAGCAGGAACAAAGCCATTCGGGTACACAAGAGTGAAAACCAAGGGTGGCAAGTAGCATAGTACCGCAGTAATTAATCTATCTTTGGTATTATTACCATGTTTAAAGGTACTTGCCAATGAATCAAATAGTCCCAATGAAACACATAGATAAGAAGTGAACATTGCGATGGATGAGAAAGCACCAATTAGATAAATTATGCTATTTTCTTGAATGAATATCTGCATTTGTTGAAGCATTACCCCAACATTTGAGCCATGCTGTGCAATATATTGAAAACTATGGTTACCAAATCGAGGTAACGAGCCGAGCATGGTTACTTCCCAAACAATGTAAACGACCAGAGGAATTAAACCGCCAGCGATAAATACATTCCGTAATGTTTTAGGATTTTCACGGCCAATATATTTCACCATGCTTGGAACACTGCCATGAAAACCAAAGGCAGTAATGAAAACAGGAATAGCAGCTAAGGCATATTTGGATGAATCGTGGATATTGACTAAAAACCGACCATGAATGAATGGAATAATAGTAATAACAAGCGTAAAAAAGATAACAATGTTAGTACTAAATAAAACGCGGTTAGCCATATCAACAGCTTTGGTGCTAATAAATACAATGGTTGCAATTATTAACGTAAATATAATCGCAATGATATGAGAGGGGACCGAAATATGAAAATAATCGGTTAAATCACTCTTGTAAATAGAGGATGCGCCTGCAATATAGGCACAAGATAAAGCATAAAGTAGCAATAATAATGATAGATTTATTACCCATTTACCAGGTTTACCAAACAGATCATAAGCAATCGCTTCAAAACCTGTACCGGTTGGGTAATTAAGACATACTTCTAATAACATTAATCCGGTATAAGTCATTACCGCCCATAAAACGGTTAATAAGATTATTGCATTATAAATACCTAAGCCTGCAGAAATTAGCGGAAGTGCAAGCATTCCTGCGCCGAGCATTGTGCCAGAAATAAGCAGTGTCGCACCAATAGCTTTTTTATTCATGACGTGTATCCTGAAAAAATACCTAATAAGATTGTTATTAGGACGTAATTAACTAGCCATCAATAACAAAAAGACGGCGATAATTAATCGAGATATTAATATCTTTCATCGTATATAGAAGAACGCCAGTCTTTAAAGACTGGCGTTTATTTTCCTTTTTAAGCAGCAGTATGTGCTAGTTTTTGTTTATTTTCTTCATCAATAATTTCACTTAGAAGACTTGTGAATACATCACGAAGGTTATTCCAGTAATTATTGAAACGAATTTCATCACGTAGGAAGTGAGTCATTACCGCTGAACGAAGAATGTAAACAGAACCTACAGTATTCCATTCGTCTTCACTAAAGCCACGGCTCTCAGCGTATAGACGAGGAGTTTGACCGTATTCTTCTTCTGATAGAGAAGTAGAAGAAGTTAGGAAGTCTTTAGTGTAAGTACGGCCTGTTGCGTAAGAGCATAGTTCGTAAATACGTTGGTTTAGGTGGTTGTGTGCTTCAAGACTATCATTGCCGATTTCTTTGAAAGTAAAGTCGACCATGTGGAAGTCAGGATGCATTAGAGGGCGAACCTCAAAGCGACGACCGTCAATAACAAATGGTTCAGCCGTTGCGAGTTTCTTCGCAAACCAGTCAGCCGTCACGATACCACGGCCAATCACATGACCGTAACCACTTACAGTTAGTGGTACTAGGCGATGAGCAGCCCATACTGCAGCGGCAGTTGCACCTGCTTTTGAACCTTCCATGATTGATGAACCTAGAACAACTTGCTTATCCGCTTCGTTCTCGTCACCCGCTTCTTCGAATACGTAAGCGGCATGGTATGAAATCAAGTCAACAATACGCTTGTCTTTCATTGCCACTGCGCCAGCTGCGTACTGGATGAAGCCCACTTTATGTGGATCAACAGTGATAGAGTCAGCTTCTGACATGGCGTGGAATGCATCATACACTTCACGTTTTGGCCAGATAACACCTTCAGGAATGATGTCATCGCTACGATAACGTTCGATTAAAGCGTCGTATTCCATGAATTCGTTGTTGTCATCAAGGAACATAGAACGTACATAGCCACCGTAAGCAGCATCAACGTGAATGTAGAAAGATGAACCGTATTTCTCTTCACACTCTTTACGAAGTTTTATCACTTCATGAACCGCATCGATAGAACCTTCCTCGGTAGTACCCACAACAGATACCATACCTAAGATAGGTGTACCTTCTTCCATTAATTTAAAGGTTACTTCGCGCATTTTTTCAACGTCTGTACGGTAGTTACCATCAACGTCTAGTGGTACAATGTGCTCTTGACCTAGGCCAAGTACGTCCATTGCTTTCATCCATGAATAGTGCTTAGAACGTGGAACAAGGAATTTACCAAGTTTACCGGCATCAACACCGACACCACGTGCTGTTAATGCACGAACTTCTTCAAAGATACCGCGTTTTTTCAACTCATCAGTAAGATCTAAAATATCTTTAGATTTCATGTTTAAAAGTTGATGCTCAGTCATGCCTTCAACAAGGTCTTTTGACTTGTCGCATGCAGCGATTGCTAGAGGCATTGTTTTAAGGTTACGAGCAACCCAAACACCTTCGTAGTTAGCAACAGTACCGCCAGAAGTAATGTGCGCCCATGATTTATTTACATCGTAACCAAACATGCGGCATAGGTCATGACCTGCTTCTAACTCAAGCTCTGTGGTCACAGGAGAGGCTTCATGTGCACAGTTGTTTGGGTTGTAAAGCATGGTCATCACGTATGCAAGGTTTGATACCATTAGTGTATCTGCGTTCATGTGGCCTAAATAGCGAGGAGAGAACCAAGGCACTGATTTAGTTTTAAGGCGTGCAGATAATCCCTGTAAGATACCTTCTGTGCGATAAAGTGTATCGCGGAAATCTGGTTGGTGTTGCATTACAGGGTTTAGCATAGGTGCATCTTCTGGGTGGAAGTCTGAGCGCCAATGCATGTGTTCGCTAATTGCGTAATCCATCATTTCTTTGAAGAATACTTGGTTTTCTGATTTAGGACCTAGGAAAAGTGCGTCCACATTCATTTTTTCGCTCATAATAAAACCTATTTTATCTTTATATAGAAATACTATTTCTGTTTATATTTATCTGTTCGGTGAAAAATATGTCAGAAAGAAAATTAAATTAGTTTTAACAAATAATGGTTTAAAACTGGGCTGTAAATAAAGTGCAACCATCAGGAGAAGCAGAAGTAGAATAGGGAACAACTACTTCTCCTGTTTATTTGTTTTGTCTTTTTATTTGATGATAAATAAGACTTAGTTTGTGTGAGTTACTGGTGCTGCATTATCCGCTTTAGCTCGGTTTGAATATTTACCCCAAGCGTAAACAATAATTGGAATAATAATCATGATAACTAAACCAAAGAATTGGAAGTTAAAGTAACTGTTTGCAGTACCGTCGTAACTTGATGGTGCTTGGAAGCCGAAGTAACCTGCAAGTAAACATGTAGCAATACCTAAACCTGAACAGATCCACATACCAATGTTACCGCCAGGAACTGTAAAGCTACGTTGTGCGTCTGGACGCTTATAGCGTAGGTAAATCGCAGCAGAGAACATCAGTAAGTAAGCAACGATATATACAAGAGATGTTAGACCTAGAAGCATAAAGTAGAAAGAATCTACGTTAGGCATCACACAAATAAGCACACCCACGATTGAGATTAGGATAGCTTGTAAGTAAATAAGGTTAACAGGTACACCTTCTTTATTTGTCTTTTGAAGTACTTTAGGTAGTGCACCAGCGTTTGCTGTTGCTTGAAGACCACGAACGGGGCCTAAAACCCAAGAGTTAACTTGACCTGCAAGACCGATAGCCATACATATAGCCATGATAGGTGTTAACCAGCCTAGACCCCACATATCAAAGTAAGTTTGGAATGCTTGAATAAGACCTGCTGTCATTGAAATGTGCTTAGTTGGAATACCGATGAAGATTGCAAAAGAACCTACAACAGAAACGATAACCACAAATAATGCAACTAAGAACACTGCGATAGGGTAGTTACGTTCAGCGTTTTTAACGTGAGAAACGTTAGATGCTGATACTTCCATACCCATAACAACGAATACGAAGCCAATGAATAGTGCCCAAGTCCCCTTATTTGATAAATCAGGAATAAGGTTTGCAGTTGTTAATGAAAGGTCAGTAACAATTGGGTGACCACCAACAAGGTAAGCGATAGCACAAGCTACAAGTACAAAGAAAGGTAAGAATACACCTAAAATTACACACAGAGTGGATACCCAACCCAGTGTTTTAACACCTCGCATATTACCCAATGTACATGCCCAGTAAACCACTAATATAACAGCAAGAATGTACATTTTATTTTGTGCTAACGCTGGGTCAAAAGCATAGGCAAAAATTGCACCGACAATCATCAATATGGATGTCATGCCAAAAACCATTTGAATCCATTGCATCCAGACTGCAATAAATCCCATACGTTCACCAAATGCTTCGCGAACCCAGATGAAGATACCACCATCTTCTGGGAATGCTGTTGCAAGTTCAGCGGAGACAAGTGCTGTTGGAATCATAAAGCAGATTGCAGCAGCTAATGTTAAAAAGATCGTCATCATTCCTGGCTGCGCTGTCATAGGGAGTGTACGAACACTCATAACAACCGCAGCGGTAATCATGACGAAACTGAAAACGCCAATTTTAGCGGGAGAAGCGTTGGTGGAGCTAGCCATTGTAGACCTCAAAATCTATCAGTTAAGCAGTAATGAGATAAAAACATCTAATGCTATAAAGCATGGTAAATATCGATATTTTTAATTACCACGTCCAAAAATCGATTTTTATGGTAGTGACTAACGGTAATTTTGTGAAGCGAAATTAATTCCAAATTCCGATTGTTTAATTTGCATTTTTAAGCAATTTACGAATTAGGAATAATTGTATAATGAATGAATACAATATGCGCATGTATGCCTAGTGGTTATATTTGGTCATTAATGGCGAGATGATTAACAATCCATGTTAAAAAGCTGGCGAATAGACCGGTTATTGTCGCCAGAAATAACATTACAACAGGGGAAAAAATGTAAAATGAAATATAGTATTGGTGTGATGTGCTAATAATGTTTAAAATATAAGGTGTTGTAATAGAAAGAAAAGTTATCGAAATCCATGTAAAGAATAACAACCATGCAGAATATGATTGGACAGTGATGAGCGTTTTGTTATGAAAATATTCATAGTGCTTAATAATAATATGTAAACTAAACAGAGGCAGAAGTGACCAAAAAATAAGCGCAAAGCTAAAGACACTATGCTGTGGGTGCCAATTAAACATAAGTACATTAATAATAAAGATGCTAATAATTGAATATGCTCGGTAAGTCATCGTTTTAAAAGAGAAATTAGGTATTAATGGGCAAGATTATATTGTGGTGTTCAAATTAATACCGCTATACCGCGCATAAAATGAAGAAGAGCCGTCATTTCTAAACATTATGGTAATAAACTGGCCATTTAGCGCATTTATATGTATTTTTAACCTTCTTGTATGCTATTGCAGAATTTATTTGTGTGAATATTGATTTGTTAACTTGTTAATTTATATTGTGAAAAATACAGACTCTATTGTGAGTTTCTATCTTTAGAACAAAAAAAGTAAACGTCAGGAATAATTACTTCTCTTATTTAATGGTAAAGTGTTCTAGCATTATTTTGTGAATAGAATAAAGTTTGAATTATTATTCATTATTACTGTATTAAGTTTTCATTGAAAACAGGGGGGATCCCATGTTTCGTAATGTGGATATGTTTAATATTCGGTAAGATGTAAGTGATAGGATTATTCCGAATTTGTATTGTGTTATTTATGATTAAGATTAGATGGTTGGTATGACTAAAGATAATTTTGCAACCATAAGCGATAGAGTAATGTGCCAGATTAGGCATGATATCTTATGTGGTGAGTTTGAGGCTGGCCAGAAGCTGATATTGAGTGAATTAAAAGAACGCTATCAAGTTGGCGGTACTCCTTTAAGAGAAGCGATGGTGCAATTAACTTGGCAGAAGTACGTCAAGATGGAGCCTCAGAAAGGATTTTGGGTTGCCGATGTTTCACTCGATGAATTACGTGGAATTTTAAAGGCACGTTTGGCCCTAGGTCATGTTGCGTTAAAAGATGCGATTAAAAAGGGGGATGAAGCATGGGAACTACAGGTTTTAACGGCCTTTCACAAGCTTAATCGGTTAGATCCTGAATCAGCATTGTTTGATTATGATGAATGGGAATTGCGCCACAAAGAGTTTCATCTATCGCTTGTTGCGTGTGAAGGCTCTGAGTTTATACTCGATATGATCTCAAATGTTTATGATCAGCAAGAACGTTATCGACATTTCTTATTAAGCGCGAACCTATCACCAGAGAAGCAATATCATGACAATGGTGAGCATGAAGCGCTGATGAAAGCGGTGTTATCGCGTAATGTTGAACTCTCTTGTCAGTTATTAAAAGAGCATGGTGAACGTTTGTACCAGATACTTGAAAAAGCCCCTTCACTGAAGGCGTTACTTAACTAGCCAAATGTTAAAGTAAGACATGCAACACACGATAATTGATTAAGTTATGATGCTTAACTTAATCAATTAATTAATGTTTGATTTCATTATTTCTAATGACGTTAATTAAATGAAGTGATAACTTAATTTCATTGTTATATTAAATGGAATTAATTAGATGTTTAAATCGCTCTCTCCAGCCCAATTAGATCCTATTCTTTCCCTATCGATTGCATATCGAGAAGATCCGCGTGACAACAAAATAGATTTAGGCATCGGCGTTTACCGCAATAGCCTTGGTGAAACACCGATCATGCAAGCCATTCAACTTGCTGAGAAACGCTTAATTAAAACTCAAACAACAAAATCATACGTGGGTTTAGCGGGTAGTGAAGTATTTAATCAGTCGATGATGGATCTTTTACTCTCAGGAACATCGGCACATTCTCGTGCAGCAGCAGTACAAACACCAGGAGCGAGTGGTGCGTTACGTATGCTTGCTGATCTTATTCAAGTTGCGCAACCTGATACAACTGTTTGGTTAACCAATCCGAGTTATGTTAACCATAAACCTGTAATGGAAGCAGCAGGTTTAAAGGTGAAGTTCTATCCGTATTTCGATCCTGAAACCAAGCAAGTAAATAGCGAGGCGATGCTCAACGAACTGGCTAAAGCAGGCCCTAAAGATGTGGTGTTATTACATGGTTGTTGCCATAACCCGACAGGTGCTGATATTAGTTTTGCCGATTGGCAAGCGATTACGGCATTGGCAAACAAAAATGGTTTTATGCCGTTTGTCGATATGGCATATCTTGGTTTTGGCGATGGCTTAGAACAAGATGGTGCTGGCCTTAAGTATATGGCTGACAATACAGAAGAGATGGTTGTCGCGACTTCTTGTTCAAAGAATTTTGGTTTGTACCGTGAACGAACGGGTGCTGCGATTATTATTAGTAATAGTCAGCAAGAAGCACAAAAAGCGAAAGGACGTATTCTTACTTTAGCGCGTTCAAGTTATACCATGCCACCAGATCATGGTGCGGCTTTAGTTGCTGATATTTTAAATGATCAGAAACTGACAAATATCTGGAAAGATGAATTAGATACCATGCATAGCCGTATCTTGACGCTACGCCAAGGGCTAACACAAGCGATACGTCAACGTGGTAGTGAGCAGTTTGATTTTATTGAACAGCATAAAGGTATGTTCTCTGTAACAGGTTTAACGCCTGAGCAGATTTTAACGCTACGTGAGCAATATGGTATTTATGCGGTAGGAGATGGTCGAATAAATATTGCCGGCTTACAAGAAAAGCATATCGACCACTTGGCAGATGCTCTAGTTAGTGTGTCACGATAATTAATAATAAAGCCTGCATCTATTTTGATTAGTGCAGGCTTTTTACTTATGTTCTGTTATTTACCGGCAACTTTTGCCGCGAGTAATCCTTGCATTGCGTAGACATTAGTTTTGCCATTAAACTCAAGAGTCAGTGGTTCATGTTGACCAGAAATCCATAATTTTAATTCTGCATCTAAATCGAAGTGGCCTTTTGTTTCTACGGCATACATGGTGATCGATTTGTAAGCAATAGAACGGTACTCTACTTTTTTACCTGTAATACCTTGTTTATCAATAAGGATCAGGCGGTAGTCCGTTAAAATGATCATATCGCGAACAAGTTTGTATGCGAGTTCAATATTTTCGTTTGGACCAAGGATGGTTGATAGCTCCTCAGTCGCATCAGCGATACTCATTTCACCAGCGTTGCCTAACAGTGCATTAAAAAGACCCATGTGTTCTTCCTTTTATCCTTGATAACTAAATGATTAATTTATCGATATACTGTTTTCGATTTTAATCGAATTGTGTTTTTTACACTAGCAGAAACATGACAAGGTTTGGGTGAGCTTTTCGTTAAAAGTCTGGAAAAGTACTGGATATAAAGGGAAACCCTAATGGATATGAAAATGTTCCCTATAAATATTGGTGGAGCTGTGAGTATCCTATTTCAATTGGTAACTTCGATACTGACTTCATAGATAGAGGGGGAGCGTAAATACGTTTTCAGATAAGTAAAGGTACAGTAAAAGACATTTACGTTAACAGCATACTTTAGCGCTACCTTTCTGCTCACAACGCAGCGTGAGTGAAACGCTGCGTTTTATGATGTTTAAATAGAGGTTTAATCAGAACGACCACGGCCAATAATTGGGAATTGATCTATGACTTCACTTCCTCTTACGGCATACAAGGTGTTGAAATTGTTTAACGTTGTATCGCAATGGCTTGGAAGCAATATGAGTTGTTGGCCTATTTGTAGTGGTGCATGGTTATTAATGAGGTGAATAATACCATGTTCATCTCCTCCCGATTTGTAACTAAGCATGTCGTCACTTTCTACTTTAGGCATGCCAAGATCAATAGAAAGACATTTCATACCTGCATCAATGATCGCTCGCTGTGGAGTAGGGTGGCTAATAACAGTACTTAATACTTTTAGAGTGACATCAAATTGGTTATTTTGATACTGATCATTTTCATCACCAATATCTTGATAAGTGGTATCCATAAACAAGTAAGAGCCTGCTTGAATTTCACTAAACCCTAGCCCTTGATAGGCTTCATATGTGCCCGTTCCACCACCACTCACAATCTCCGGTGCCAGCCCTTTAGGTGTTAATACGTTATTAATGTAATTAAAGAGATCTTCAACGACTGTTCTTGCTTGAGTATTTCGCTCTTGATAACCTTTTATGTGCTGCAAGTGACCACTGTATGCCTGCAACCCAACATAACTTACACCATCAGAACAGTTAATTGTTTCTATTAATGAAATTAAGTCATCACCTATCTCCACGCCACAACGTTGTTGACCACTTTCTACTTCAATCATTAATTCAATACAAATTCCCGCATCTGTTGCTGCTTCTGAGATATCGATGATATGTTGCTTATGATCAATTACCTGAATAAAGCGATAGTCGGGATATTGCTGATAAAGTTTGACTAAACGTTGAATCTTATTTTTTCCGGCTATAGGGGTTGTTATTAGAATATCGTTAATCCCCCCTGCAGCCATAACTTCGGCTTCGCCAAGTTTCGCAGTACATATTCCTTGTGCTCCTGCATCAATCTGCATTTTCGCTATAGTGGGGCTTTTATGTGCTTTAGTGTGCGGTCTGAGATTTAACTGTAGAGCATCAATACGTTGTTGCATCTCGTGTATATTGTTTTTCATTTTGTCGAAATCAACGATCAAAGCTGGTGTGGGGAGTTGAGCGATATTCATTGTTAACTTTTCTCTCTTTTTATTTTTTAAGGGAAGCTGTCTTATTTTCGCCCTATTTGTTCTTGATAGCGATAATGAATTTACGAGTATATTTTTTATAGAAGTAAGAATCCTTATGAATATAGCTACGAACACTTGTGTTCACTGGTTTCGCAAACTTTTTGATGAACTGTTGGGTGTCTGTGGATCAGGATAAGAATAGGAGAAAATGAGGCAGGAAATACAGCTGTAAAGGGCATTTCAACCCAAAGTACTGACGTACTCTGGGAGGAAAGTTCATTCATTACCACAGAAGGAATGTGGGTTTTTAAATATATTAAGACATTGCAATATAGCCTTTATCTTTAATGATTTTTTGTCCTTCTGGCGACATGATCCAAGCTAGGAACTCTTTAGCTGCAGGTTTTAGTTTACCCGGTTGGTTTAGCACCAAGAAGGGACGTGAAAGTGGGTATGTCTTGTTCAGTACATCTGCAACAGAGGCTTTGTGACCGTCTACCTCAACTGCTTTTAACGAGTTATCAATAGAACCTAATGACACAAAACCTATCGCATCTTTATTATTCGCAACGACTGTTTTTTCAATACCATTACCACTCGCAACTTGTGCGCGTTGGCTGATAGTCGATACTTTAACGCCGTTAATTTTTGTGGTTAGTTCCATTAACTCTTCAAACGCACCTCGAGTACCAGAGCCATTTTCACGTGTTGTTACAACTACAGGGTCACTATTACCACCGACTTGAGACCATTGGGTAACATCACCTTTAAATAATTGCTCGATTTGCGATTTTGTTAGGTTGTTAACCGGGTTTTTTGGGTTAACAACAACAGCAATACCGTCACGAGCAATTTCCGTTTCAACCAATCCTGCTTTTTTCTCTTCTGCTGATAGGTTACGTGAAGCCATACCTAGATCATTTACACCTTCGATTGAAGACTTAATGCCTGCAGTTGAACCCGTACCGTTGATGTCAATAAATACGTCAGAGTGGCTCTTATGGTAGGTTTCACCTAACACTTCCATTACCTCTGTAACAGAAGTTGAACCTGATACGGCGATGTGTTCTGCAGCCATAGCCGATGTAGATACTGCCGCAGAACTTAAAATTAATGAAAGTGCAAGAAGTGACTTAGTCATGTGTATCCTTTAGGGGCTTAGTTATTTGCTGACTAAGTTAAAGCGACTATGTGACAACTTTGTTTCAAAAAATATTATTAGGAAGTAAGGTTAGATTCCAATAATGAAATAGTTTTGTTTCAAAAATGGTTAAAGCCCACGACGCTTCCAAAATTGCCCTTCATCATTATTGAAAACATTGAAGGTTTTTTCCGCAATTATGTTGTTATTCATTTCTAATGTCATACGCCACGGGCCAACTTTATTGCTGATGGGAGCCCAAATTGTATCGCCAAGGTAAAAATCCCAATCATTATTACCAACATAAACATACCCATCGAATGGTTCTAAGACTTCACCGTCGTCATTAGTGATGTTGGGGTGGTAAATGCAGTAATGAACCTTTTCGCCTTTGGCTTTTTTTATATTAACGGTAAAGCCAAATTCAATATCAATTTCAGCTGGAATGTCTAAGGTAAACTCTTTGATCTTCGGTAGCTTTTTTGAGTCTGCATCCCAAGTGGTGAAAATGCCGTATGAGTGTAGGTGTATAATAGGTTTATTTTTTGCCATTGATTGTGGATCTCGTTTGATGAACGGTACGGATGAGATAACCGAATAATAAATCAAAAAACATTAATTTTCTTTTCAAATTAAGATGTTAGCAAATATTTCTTCAGGGTATGATATGTTTTCTGATAATTTAGATGTTAATAACTCTTATTATGAATGGAAATAGTAAATGGAACCAACAGTTTGGATATGGGGTTTACTAGCATGCGCTGTCGTTAGTGGGTTTTATCGTAAAACACTATTGACTGCTGTATTAGTTACTTTAGCTTTACTTGCTGCGGTATTTCAAGAGCGGTTATCAATCATTGCTATCGCTGGTGTTGCGATTGGTTTTTGTGTGGCGTATTTCACCGCGAAGCAAGAAGGGAAGTGGCGTTATGCTGGGTTAAGCTTCATGTTGATTTGGTCTTTAGCGCTTTTTGCTCACGCGATCCCCGGTTTTGATAATCTACAAGTACTAGATAAGGTGTACGCTAGCCTTGATAGCACACCGTTTACTATGTATTTAAATTTGGATAAACCGTTGGTTTTCTTTGGTTTGTTATTGGCTTATCCAGCATTGTTAGGGAGTAACAAAACTTGCAATTTTAAAGTACTCGCTTTAGTTGTGATGGGATGCTTGTCGTTATTACCTATTGCTGCGGGGTTAGGAGCGTTAAAGTTTTCTTTTTCGACACCACATTGGTTGTGGTTATTTGTATTAAACAACTTGTTGTTTACTTGTGTAGCAGAAGAAGCACTTTTTCGCGGTTTTATCCAACAAGGTTTATCGAAGCGTTTCGGTTGGGTAATCGGGCTTGTTGTTGCTAGCTTACTGTTTGGATTTGCACATATAGCTGGTGGCATGTTGCTAGTTGTGTTCGCAGGTCTTGCCGGTTTATGTTACGGCTTGGCTTTCTATCTGACAGGGCGTTTATGGGTAGCTGTATTAGTACACTTTATGTTTAATTTGACGCATTTGATTTTCTTTACTTATCCGATGTTAGCAAAATAAGTAATAAAGCGGTCAGATCAAGGTGACCGCTTTATGTATTTATTACTGACGAGTTATTAGCGTAAGTGATCCATGACGACTAACACCGCTGCGAGTGTGTCGCTACCAAATGCCACACTTCGCTCTGGTGACCAACCGTATAAGCTGTCTGGTTGGTTGTTGTGATCTTTAAATGGCATTTCAATGGTGTAAGAAAGACATTTAAACTCTTCTGCTACCCAGTTAGAGCCGACTGTTAGGTTTGCTTCACCGGGCTTATCTTTATCGTAACCATGTTCAACTTGGAACTCTGGTGTAATTGTTAGCAGTGCTTGCTTGAACATATTTTCAAGGTTTTCAAAGCGAGCATCATAAGATGGAATCCCTTCTGAACCCGCAACGAAGTTATAAGGAATCGCTTCATCACCATGAATATCAAGGAAGAGATCCACACCTGTTTCAAACATTTTTTCACGCACGTAGAAAACTTCTGGACTGTTTTCTAGTGATGGTGTTTGCCATTCACGGTTAAGGTTTACACCAATCGCGTTTAGGCGAAGGTGACCACGCGCACTACCATCTGGGTTCATGTTAGGCACAATGTAGAAAACGGCTTTTTCAAGTAAAGCACGACCGACAGTATCGGTTTCATCCAGTAAACGTTGAATAAGACCTTCAGCAAACCATTCAGCCATTGTCTCGCCTGGGTGCTGACGTGCAATCACCCATACTTTCTTTTTATTTTCAGCGGTTGATTCATCACCAATAACCAATAGACTCATATCTCGGTTATCAAGTGTGTGGCCTAATGTTTCTAAACGGCAGTTGTAGTGGCTTTGTGCAAGGTGAAGAAGATCTTGATGGCGGTCATAGCTGTATGGTGCAAAGTAAGCAAAATACATTGATTCATTTTCAGGGATCACGCTGAAGGTTAATTTATCGCCATCAAATTCAGCTGGAATGCGGAACCATTCTTCACGATCGTAAGAAGCAACGACATCATAGCCTTTCCAGCCTTCAGGGTAGGCTGAATTTGCCAGATCTAGGATTGTAAAGTTATGCGGTTGTTGAGCTTCTGTTTCTAAACGGAAGTGGAACCATTGATGAAGTTCAGAGTTATTATCGTTAGGAATAGTTAACTGAATGTCGTCTTTGCTATCCGCTTTAACAACGTTAATACTTCCACTTTCAAAGTTACTGAAGATTTTCATTTTTAGTTTCTCATTCTAGGCTTTAATCTCAACTTACCACAAAGATAGTCTGCCTATGATGTTTTTTCCGTTATAAAACACGGCAATTGATTTGTATGATTAATAAGTAATCAGTCGTTCTACTCAGATTGAAGGACGACTGACGTTGAGCGCGATTATTTCATTTGTGAATAGTATTCAGAGATATCGGCGATATCTTGATCTGATAAATTTTTAAGTTGGGCTTTCATCATTGACGACATCCCCCCAGTGCGGCTGTCATTTAAATATGCTTGCATTGAGTTATATAAATACTCTGCATTTTGGCCTTTTAGATTCGGGTAATCTGGGCGTGGTGCAATGCCGTTGCTGCCGTGACAAAAACGGCAGCTCGGCGTTTTTATTTCACCTTGGGTGGCATCACCATCAGGCATTGCCATAAGTGAGCTTGAAAAGAGAAGCGTGATAAGACTTGCTGTAAAAAATGAATAGCGCATAGTTTTTATATGACTGCAAAATGAAAGGTAATTACTATCATAAGCTGTTGTTTATACCATGCAATATTTTGTTATTGTTTGATGTAACAATATGTTAGTAACTTTATTCCAAGTAAGTGTTATCACGTTATGAAGATTCAATGTTGTCACAAGGTGGACTTTCTAAGCTATTGACTAGTGCCTTAATAAATCGCGCGGCTTCTCCTCCCGTACATGCTCGATGATCAAAGGTAATAGAAAGAGGCAGTACTTTTATGGTTTTTACACGTTCGTCTTCCATGATCACTTTATCCATGATCCGTCCAGCACCAATAATGGCAACTTGCGGTGGTGTCACAACGGGAGTGGCAAAAATACCGGCAATAGCGCCGTAGTTAGAAAGTGTGATGGTTGCTTTTTGTAATTGATGACGATCTATTTTTCGGCTGCGAATACTGGCAGCGGTACGATCAATCCAGCGTCTGATCCCTTCCTGATGATATTGTTCTGCATGATGTAACACAGGCACATACAGGCCATGGCTGCTATCGACAGCAATACCAATATTAACAGTTTTATGTAAACACCTTGTCATTGTTTCCGCATCAAACCATGCATTAAGCGCAGGCTCTATATGACAGGCGTTATTAATAGCTTTAACTAGATTGACCGTTATGTCGTCATCTTTTTGCCAGTGATATAAATGTGCTTCTTCAGTCAGAGTGACTGAAGCGACATCATGGTGCGATCGCGTCATATTCTTTGCCATATTACGGCGCGATCCTCTTAATATTTCAGTCCCTGGTATTTGTTGTTGGTAAGCAAGATAGACATCATTATCAATAATTAAGTGATTAGCCCCAGATCCGGTAATTTCTTTAATATTGACACCTAACTTCTGTGCCAATAACCGTGCTGAAGGGGTCGCAATTAATGGATGATGTTGATTAGCAATCGAGTGTAAATTAACGGTTTGATTTGCATCATCACAGATCGGATCAACATCAACATGTTTATCAAGCTGGGAGATGTTGCCTACAACCGTAGCCGAAGAGGATCTGTGATTTGCAGAGCTTGGACTGATTTTTTCTGGCAGTACGCTCGCAGTATTCGCGAGTAACTCATCGATTTCTAGCAAGCATTGACCAATATTAATAACATCGCCTTCGTTACCATAACGATGGACAATTTTTCCACTATAAGGTGCCGGAACATCAACCGTTGCTTTTGCTGTCTCTACAGTGACGACCACTTGATCGGTTTTCACAGTATCGCCAATATTAATATGCCATTGCACAATTTCTGATTCAGCCAGACCTTCACCAAGATCGGGTAATGTGAATGCTTTCATTGCCAACCCTCCATGAGTTCACGAGCGGCATTTACAATGTCATCGTGTTGGATCATAAAATAATCTTCATTACGATAATAAGGCATGATGGTATCAAACCCTGTTAGGCGTTTAGGCGGTGCTTTCAGTAAGCACATCGCGCTTTCAGCTACTCTTGTAATGATCTCTGCACCAACACCGCAGGTTTTTGCTGCCTCATGCACCACTAATAAGCGGCCTGTTTTTTCGAGTGATGCCGTAATGGTCGCCATATCGATAGGTTTGATACTGGCTAAGTCAATCACTTCAAGTTCTATGCCATGATGAGATAAGGTTTCTGCTGCTTGAAGTGATTCGACCACACAAGCGCCCCAAGTCACTAGGGTAATATCTATTCCTTTTCTCAACGTAAAACATTGCTCAAGCGGTAAAGCGAGACCGTTATTTTCGACATGTGATTTAACGGTTCGGTAAATCCGTTTGGGTTCAAAGAATAAGATCGGATCGTTACTGCGAATCGCGGCGAGCAGTAATCCATAAGCACGTTGCGGTGAAGAGGGGATCACAACTTTTAAGCCCGGAATGTGGGCAAACATTGCTTCGATACTTTCAGAATGATGCTCTGGTGCATGAATGCCTCCACCGAAAGGGGCTCTAAACACAGCAGGGCAGGTTAAGCGGCCGCGAGTACGATTTCTTAGTCTTGCTGCATGGCATACTAGGTGCTCCATTGCTGGAAAAATAAAGCCTTGAAATTGAAATTCAGCAATAGGTCGGAGACCCTGTGATGCCATACCAACAGTGACACCAGCAATTAACGATTCTGCCAGTGGTGTATCAATCACACGTTTACAACCAAAAGCTTGTTTTAAACCGAGTGTGGCACGAAAAACGCCACCATTTTCACCAATGTCTTCACCCAAAATAACGACATTAGGATCGTGTTGCATTTCATAGTGAAGGGCGAGGTTAACTGCTTCTATTAATGTAATGTCAGCCATTATTCCCTCCTGAATTTTGCTTCTCCATTCGCATCGCTTTACTGATAAGTGCGTCGCGTTGATAGTGCAGATCGGGATCGGCTTTCTCGTAAAGATAATCGAATGCTGATTCTGGCGCTTGTACAGTGAGAGCAAGGTATTGTTCAACGGCTTGGTTAATACGCTGATGGCAAATGGCTAACCATTGTGACTCTTCGGTTTCTGACCATAAATTTTGATTGATTAAATAGGTCTTTAATCGAGCAATAGGATCGAATTGCCATGCTTGTTTGACTTCTTCATCTTCACGATAACGAGAGGCGTCGTCAGCAGTCGTATGATCACAAAGTCGATAACTTATCGCTTCTATTAATGTCGCACCTTTACCTTTTCGTGCCTGATCTAAACTTTGTAGAAGGGCATCGTACATGGCAACAATATCATTGCCATCAACCATGATACCTTTGATTCCTGCGCCTTTGGCTTTATCGACTAAGTGTTCGGCATGACATTGCAAATGCAGTGGTACAGAGATCGCCCACTGATTATTGTTGATTACAAATACTAAGGGGATATTCCAAACACCAGCGCAATTGAGAGATTCTAAGAAGTCACCTTTTGAGGTTGCTCCATCACCACAAGTGGCAACGGTTGCTCTATGTAATCCTTTGATTTTCATTGCTGCTGCTATACCGACAGCATGAGTGCATTGTGTTGAAATTGGCACGCAAAATGGCATATCGTCATTATGTGAAATATCAGGGGATGTTGAGGGGAAATTGCTACCTAATTCATCGCCGCCCCAGTATTGCAAGTTCTGCAACATACTTATACCCCGCGCCCATAGTGCGGGCATATCACGGTAATAAGGGGCAAGCACATCGGTAGATTGCATAGCAGAACCAATCGCGATACCAATAGCTTCCGCGCCAAGGTGTGAAGGATAAGTCCCTAACTTTCCTGTTCTTTGTAAGGCAATTGCTTTTTTATCATAGTGACGAACTAAAACCATATCGCGGTAAAATTGCTGTAGCAATGTATCATTAGCCCACTCAGGAAGAGGGGTGACTAAATGACCACGGTGATCTATATAACGATGCATGGGTTGTGTCTGTCTATTCATCCCAAGCTCCTTGTGTTTTATCACCTCTTTATTATTTTCTGCTAAGAAGTGAATCGTTATAACGGCTTGAACTGGATAATTTAAGTGTAACGAATAGACAGCAACTTGCTTGAGCTTTCTCGTTGATATAACAGTAA
Organism: Photobacterium sp. GB-36; assembly: GCF_003026135.1. Lineage (NCBI taxonomy): Bacteria > Pseudomonadati > Pseudomonadota > Gammaproteobacteria > Vibrionales > Vibrionaceae > Photobacterium > Photobacterium sp. GB-36. The sequence continues at coordinate 49,566 of NZ_PYNY01000024.1, forward strand.
ACAAAACAATACAGCGAATTTATTGGAAAAAAGACCTATTGTTTACAAATGGTAGTTAATTATGCTTATTTTTGATGTAAATGATGGTCTTTTATGTTGCTATGTGTCTGGCGATAATCTTACTCGGCTAAAACGTGCAAACCGTGGAATACCTCGTTCGGTATACCCGTTGTAACGAAACTGAATGGTAGTGCCAAGGGGGGGAGGGTTTTTGCGTTGTTGTTCAGTAAAGCCTGTTCCTATCTTAAAGGTTTTATTATTGATTGTTTTTACCCAAATAGATCCCATTAATCCCTGATATTTTCCATTTCCCTTTTCGTAACCAATAACAATTGCTTCAGCATCTTGATGTTGTTTGAGTTTTAGTAACTTATTTGTTCTGCCTGCGACATAGTAGTTATTGATATGCTGAAGCATTAAGCCTTCACCATGGTTATTAACGATAATATCAAGCCATTGCGTAAGAATACTGATTTCGTTAATACGTTTATGCTCAACTAGATAAAGCACGTTGTTTGGCACTGTACTGTGAGTCTGGATAAGTTTAACTAAGCTGTTGTAGCGTTGTTCAAAAGGTAAATCTGATGTAGGTAAATCAAACACCATATACTTGACGTTACGCCATGCCTTGTCGTTAGGGACGTGATCCATGACTATTTTAGTCAGAGCTTGGAATTTACCACGTTGTAGCCATAATTCTCCATCAAGCGCTATTGCGGGTAAGTTTTTTATAAACCAATGAGGAGCATGGATTTGTCTACCTGATTTTGTCGTAAGTTGTGTGCCATTCCAATAAGCTCTAATGCCATCAAGCTTCTCACTAACAAGGTATTCTCTGACAGGGAATTCTATATTATCAATAACACTGTTCTTGTCATTAAGGTGCTGTAAATCTAAGGCTTTAGCTTTCATTAATTCAGGGGTTGATTGTGCAGAAAATGAAAGTGTCAGCATGACTAATGCTGCGATAGGTGAGAGCGGTTTATTTATATAATTAAGATGTTTTCTTGAGGAAACTTCAGCAGCAGTTAATATGTTTATCATCGCCTAACCTCTAAATTATAATTAGTAATAATTAAGGTATTAGACACTTGTAATAATGGAAAATATCAATACGGTTTCATATTGAAATAGTGTGTTGTCACTCTAAAATTTCTTCGAGATGATACAAGTATTAACAATTTAATGTGTTTTAAGTATATTTAGTTGTTGTTAAGTCTCGATAATGATGTCGTTTTTTTAACTACAACATCCGCCTTTGTTGTATAGCTATCAGCGCAATTATAGAAAGCTTGTGCTTGTTTATGATCAGCAACAAAAGAGAGAGGTTGCTCTAGTCCTTCTATATAAATCCGCGAGCGGTTGCCGTGAGAGCGAAAAGTATCGATGAATAATTTTGGGCTGACATTATCATTCGCGATAGTCGTGCTGTAGATGACATTTTTACTATCAATACGTTTGAAAAGGTTATGATCGACTAAGTACTTTATATCTGCTTTAGTTTTATTAAAGATCGGCTCTTGAGTTAATTTACCTCGAGATGGTGCGGATAAGTCATTGAAATGATATATTTTAATATCAAATTTACTATGGTAATTAGATGATAATGCCAAAATAATCTTATCTTGATGTCGCTCTTCTTTTATACGTAACGTACAAGCCGAATTGTTTTGGATATAAACTGAATTTTCAAGCAGAGGCGTTGAAAAAGCAGAAACAGTGAGAAAAAGTAGTGGTGTAATCATAGTGCGCACCATATAGACATACATCAGTGTAAATCGAGGACAACATTTTGTTCCTACTTTAAACACTAGTGCTTATGGCAATCAAAATGTGGCTAACATTACAAACTATTATTTGTAATACACATTATTATTTCTGAGACGGCAATCTAGATTTATAGATAAAGTCTTAAATTAAACTGTACGAAGTGAGGTTGTTCGAAACCTTGCTATAAATATGACAATTGATTACATATTAAATGTTAAATTACGCATTTAGATAATAACAAAAATTAAAAATGTGCTGTTGCTGTATGTTTAGGAGAAAAAAATATGTCGAGTAGTACTACAGGAAAAACTACAAAACGTAACTGGAAATTGTCGTTACTTCTTGGGTTATTAGCTGGCGGGGCATTGGGCGCAGGTATACAGCATTACAATAATGTGCCTGTGACGACGGCATATAGTACGTTAAAAAGTGACTATCAGTCAGTAGTTGACGAACTCAATAAAGAAAAGTTATCAGTTAAACAGTTAACAGATGAGAAAGCGTTACTTGTTGAAAGCTCTAATCAAAAGTTAGATGCACTAAATTTGCAGTTAGATCAACAAAAGGTTCAGCTTGAGCAATTAACACAGCAATTAACTAATATTCAAAAGCAGCAAGAGACAACCCAAAAACTGGTCGTGACCAAAAAGAAACTTAATAAAGAAGTGGTAGCGCTAAAAACTAAAACCAAGCAACAAAAAGAAGTGATCGATAATTCAAATGTGTTGTTTGAACAAAAATCAAAGACACAGCATGATTTAGCTGTAGTTCAAAGGCAAATAGTGGCTCTTAGCCCTGATATAAAAAAAGCAAAAAAAGCATGTGCAGAGTTTAAATCCGGTAATAGCTGGAACTGGGTATCACAAAAAGATTGTGATAATTACGCGGCTTTTCAACAGAAGCTTAATACGTTAAAAGCACAAGAAAGCCAGTTAAAACAGTCGTTAGCTACGCTTAATAAGAAAATTAATGCGTAATGAGTTAACCTTTATCAAGGTTCTTTCTGAGTGCTAGGAATAGCCTCAAAAAAGCCGCAATGTTGATCTTTTACAGTGAAGTGACACTATAAAATGAGGCATTGCGGCTTTTTATAATTTAGCTATTAACCTATAGGTTGAGCAAGTGAAGCAGGAAAACCGCGCTGAATGGCAATTTTTTCCGCATTCGCCACTATTTCTTGTTTATCTAACTGCAAGGTTGTTGAAAAAAGCTGCTCTCTTGTAGTTACATCATCATGATACGAATTGATGATTCCTTTTGTGATGAGTTCATTCACAATAGCATCGGCTGCTGATAGTGCTGATGAAGCTTTTACTATTTCAGAACGCGCATAGTTGTCACCAGAGAACGATATATCTGCAGCACGAAGCGTTGCATCAGTCCCTGGGATTTGCTGAGCGCCAAATAATGGTTTTCCGCCTACAACAGCACTTTTAAATGTATCAACATATTGTGCGACATGTTTTATCGCTTTTTCTGTACGCTCAATCACTTCTTCTTCAGACCATTGATGGTTTAATTTTTCTTTAAAAGCGTCATTAAGTTTTGGTTGAGCAGAGGAATGATCAGAGGTTACTAATCCATTTTCAAATAGAGTAATGTCTTTTGTCATTCCATGTAATTGGAAGTAGCCATTAGGGTAAGGTGTGAGTTGAGCCATGCCTTTTGGCGTACCACGCTCACCATGAATAATCACTTCTGGCCAATGCCCCTCACATTTCTCCCAGCGTGTCACATAAGCGGCTTTAAATTCTACCATTCGCTCTCGTGGAATATGAGCAAGATCATCGATTGTGCCAGAACGATAGCCACAAGCATTGATCAAGTAATCAACAGTACATTGTTGCTTATGATTATCCTGAGTTTCATAAGTGATTAACCATCGCTGAGTGACTTGGTCAAATTCAACCCCACACACTTTACTTGAAAGTAATACATGACAGTTCTCCATCTGCTTCAGTGCTAGGGATGCGGTTGCTGCAATTCGAAATACACTTAAACCATACTCTTGTACCATTACGATAGGGTATTTGAATTGATCTAATTGAAGCGATTTGGCGACAGGGATCATCCAATCATCAGGTGTGACTGGGTATGTTGGATTATCTAAGAGCTTTAACTTTTCTATATCTTGCTGCGAATAGAGAGTGAAGTAATCACTAGGCTCACCTAGCACTTTATTCTTACTATCTCGTTTCACCAATTGTTCGTAAGTGGTTTTTAGTAAATCTAAGCGAGGTATTAAATCTAATGCCGAGCCGTTATCGTCAATGGGCACAGCGATAACAGTTGGGCGAATGTTCGCGGTATGTTTGAACACTCTGAGCGTATCAATCGATTGCTCTAATAGGTTGAGACACTGTTGACTAGAAATCTCACGATATAAATTTCCGCCCGCATGAAGATGGCAAATAGGTGGGCCGTTAACGAGACTTATCCCTTCTTCGAATAGGTTTATTGAAATTCCCAATTCAGCAAGACGAAGTGCAATCGTAGCACCCGCGACCCCTCCACCAATAATACCAACAGTTGAATGGCTAATGCCTTCTGAAGAGTGGCGCTCTGAAATATTCATAATGATTAGGCTTAAATGTGAAATTCAATAGTGGTTATAAGGTTAAAAATTGTATGGCTTTAATTAAGGATGTTAAGCCAATTGTATTTTACAAGGATACAGTTACGAGAGAAATATAAAGTTAGATCAAAAGTTAGAACAATCGCACTTATTTTTTTGCTCGCAAAATAGCCGCTTTGTTTAATTAAGCAGAAATATGAATGAAAAGTGGATATAAAAACCGAGTCAATAGCTGGAAAATAAAATTACACAATCATAAGTACGATAGGGTTTGTTGTTAAAATGTGATAATTATTTTATTTTATAAAAGCAGTATTTTGATGGGCAATATTCATGAATCTTTTAAATACAACCATTTAAAAAAGTTAAATGTTACAAGAAATTTTTTTATTATAGCTTTTTATTTTTATGTTTGGTAAATTAACCCCTGTTTTTTTGAGGTGATACGCAAAAATAAAAACTATGTTTGTATTTGTGAGTTTAAGCATCTAAAAAAGCACCTGTAGTGGCAATATTCATAAAATAAAGGATAAAAAACATGTCTAAAGCACGTTTTGCGATTTTACCTCTTGCACTTTTAATTTCTGGTGCAGTGAACGCAGCAACTGAAAACCCATTCTACGCTGGCGTTCGTGCTGGCGGCACTCATTACGCTGACTTCGATTCAAAGACAGCAGTTAATGGTGGCTTTACTTACGGTAATCCAAGTTCTGAGTTCCGTATTGATCGTGATGATTTCGCTGCAGGTCTATTTATGGGTTACAACGTAACACCATGGTTTGCAATTGAGGGTGGTTACACTTGGTTAGGTGAAGTGACTCTAAAAGGTGACAAGCATCATGACAAAGGTAAAGTAGAACAACAAGTTATCGACCTTGTAGGTAAGTTCACTTACCAAGCAACTGATAAAGTAGATCTATACACTAAAGTTGGTGGTGCATGGCAGTTCACTCGTGCTAAAGGCCTTCCAACTCAAACAGAAACCGATCGTGATGACAGCCTAATTGCAACTGCAGGTCTAGGTGCTGAATACCACTTCACTGATAACCTATCTGCACGTGCTGAATACCAGTACTACCACGATATGGAAACTAAGCCGACTGGTACTGATACGAAGGTAAGTTGGGATACTCACTACTACGGTATGAGCCTAGTTTACGGTTGGGGCGCTCCTGCACCAGTTGTTGTACCAGTAGTTGAAGAAGTTGTTGAAGCTGCAACTGTTCAAGTTGAGCCAATTTCTGTAACAATGCCTTTCGCATTCGACAGCGACACACTAACTACAGAAGACCAAGCACGTCTTGAGCCTATCGCTCAGCGTCTAGTTAACTTCCCTAACGCAGAACTAGTTGTTATCGGTCACACTGATAGCCGTGGCTCAGAAGCTTACAACCAGAAGCTTTCTGAAGAGCGTGCTAAGACTGTAGCGGTATACCTAATGAAGCACTTCAACATCGATGCAAGCCGTGTTAAAGGCGAAGGCCGTGGTGAGCTAGATCCAGTAGCTTCAAACGACACTGCTGAAGGTCGTGCTCAGAACCGTCGTGTAGATGTAACTACTCCTGGTTTTGAAATCCAAGCTGAAGTTGCAGAAGCTGTAGTTCAGTAATTAACTCTTTTGAGTTATAAAAAAGCGCCGCAAGGCGCTTTTTTTATGTTTGTAATAAAATTTAAAATCAATGTTAAACTATTACTTTATCGTAGTTTAATGGTATGAGAGTCGAATGACTATTTGGAAAAGAGAGTTTAGTTTAGCAAGCCTTAATAAAACCTCAGAAAATACATTAATTAAACATTTAGGTATTACCTATTCAGCTTTTGACGAAGAATCACTCTCGGCAACAATGCCAGTTGATCACAGAACACACCAGCCACTGGGTATGTTACATGGTGGAGCCTCAGTCGTTTTAGCTGAAACATTAGGGTCAGTAGCCGCAAATTTGTGTGTAGATCATGATAAGTACTGCGTTGGCTTAGATATTAACGCAAATCATATTCGTGCAATAAGAGAGGGGGTTGTAACTGGCCGTGCTAGTGCTCTTCATTTAGGCGCAACCACACAAGTTTGGCAAATCGAAATAAGAGATGAAAGACAGCGATTAATTTGTACTAGCCGATTAACAATGGCCGTCATTATTAATAAAAAGAAGAAATAAAATAACCGATGATAATACATTTTGAACAAGGTCGAATTATCGCGACTCAACGAGAAGTCGTTGTGAGAATTGATGGAAATTGCAGGATTAACCTTCAAGCACAAGTTGATGAGCTAACACTTATTTCTGGCGCTAATGTTGTTAGTGCTGTTGGTAGCGGGATTAATTGGTCTATAAAGTTAGATTCGAATGAGCAATTGCAACAACTTGCTAATGAAATAGGTATTGCGATTACTATTTATTAACCTTTTTTGCTTTATATTGAATAAAGAATATTAAAATTATCTTTATGAACTAATTTATTTCTGAATAACCTAGTTGAAATTATAAATATGGAATATTATTCCTTACAGGAAACATTTACCTCTCATTGGGTATGTTAGAGTAATAATTGAACAATAATAAGAATTTCACATGTCTAAAAAATATATTGCATTACTACCGCTTGCATTAGTTGTATCAACCGCTGTATCTGCTGCTACTGTTAATCCTTTTTATGTTGGCACACGACTCGGTGGTGCTCACTATTCAAATTTTCAACAGAACTATCAAGATATAACTGGCATAAATCTTAATAAAGATGATGTCGCGGCTGGTGTATTTGCAGGTTACAACTTTACACCTTGGTTTGCGGTTGAAACGGGTTATACATGGTTAGGTGAAGCTAAGTTTGAAAATAATAAGATTAAGCAACATGCTATTGATCTTACAGCTAAAATGACATGGAACCTCAATGATCAATGGGGCGTGTTTGGTAAGTTAGGTGGCAGTTACATGCTCGCTGACTTCCATGGCTATGGCGTTAAAGACCTTGATGATCATTTACTTGGTACGGCTGGTGTCGGTGTTGAGTATAAATTGACTAACCATCTATCTACCCGTTTAGAGTACCAGCTTTACCACGATATTCAGTCTAAGCCTCGTAACACGAATCTAGCTTATAACTTTGATACACAGTTTTATGGTTTGAGCCTTGTATATAGCTGGGGAGCAGCGCCTGCCGTTGTTGCACCAGTTGTTGATACTGCACCGCCAGTTCAAGCTGCAACAGTAACAGTAGAGCCTTCAACGGTTACGATTGCTTATGGTGTTGATGGTAAGCATTTAACTGAAAAAGATAAGCAACGCCTTCAACCAATGATTCAACGTTTAACACGTTACCCGAGTGCAACAGCTGAAGTGACGGGCTATACATCAAATACAGGTAGTGCAGCTTATAACCAGAAATTATCTGAAAAGCGTGCGAAAAATGTAGCTGATTTGCTTTCTCAGTATGTTGCTGACGCTAGCCAAATTACAGCGAAAGGGATGGGTGAAGCAAACCCTATTGCGACTAATGATACCGCGAAAGGTCGAGCAGAAAATCGTCGTGTAGAGATTTACTCACCAGCATTAAAGATTGCCACAGAAGATGCTGCTGAGCGTCCAGATTGCTGCGCAATGGAAAATAACCTATAAATAAAAAAGCGCCGAAAGGCGCTTTTTTTGACTCAATCTATTAGGTATTAGATGTTAGGTGCGCAAATAGATTTCTTTCTTAAACAAAGCGCCATAATAATACCGAAAATAGCACCTTGAGTAATAATCGCTGAACCACCATAGCTAAAGAAAGGTAATGGACTTCCCATAACAGGTAATACACCGCTCACCATACCAATATTAATAAAACTATAAAGAAAGAAACTTAAAGCAAATGAGCCACTGACTAATCGTGCAAACGTTGATTCTGACTGATTCGCCAGCCATAACACTCTAAAAGTCATAAACGTATAGATAGCTAAAATAGTGAAGCTACCAATGTATCCCCATTCTTCTGCAAATGTTGAGAAGATAAAATCGGTATGACTCTCTGGAATGAAACCAAGATGACCTTGTGTTGCATCCATCCAACCTTTGCCAGAAATCCCACCAGATCCAATCGCAATTTTGGATTGAATGATCTGATAGCCAGAGCCTAATGGATCTGATTCAGGATTTAAAAATTGAAGAATACGTTTTTTCTGGTAGGTCTCCATTACGAAATACCACGCCAATGGAAGACTGACACCAATAATGGCTATCACAGATGAAATTAACTTCCATGACATCCCCGCAAAATATAGAACAAATAGAGCGTACATTACCGTGAAGATAGCACCATCTAGATCTGGCTGAATAAAAATCAATCCCGCTGGAATCGCAGTTACTATCAAACAAATCATGATCTTTTTAATACTAGGTCGACCCGCATCACTGACAAGGATCCAAGCCATCATGATTGGGACCGCTATTTTTACAAGTTCTGACGGTTGAAAACGTATTGGTCCTAATGCTAACCAGCGTTGCGAGCCATTGGTGCTATCACCAAGAACAAAGACACCAACAAGTAAAAGTACAGTAATAAAAAACAAATATGGAGCACTTCGCTCATAAGCGGCAGGTGAAATAGATGACATAAACAATAATGCGATAATCGCAATTCCTGCACGAATAAGATGACGCTCTATAATTGGCTCACTAAAGCTACTTGCACTCCATACACTCAAAGAACTGAATGTGATAAGAATTAAAATCGATATTAATAGTGGTATATCGATATAAGGACGGAATTTACTCATCGTGTACTTCACTGATTCACGCAAATTTGCGTAGACGTTAGTAATGCTTGTCACTTTAGGTGAGTTATTATTTGCCGCAAGATAAAAAGTGAAACAAAATGTGGCTTGGGCTTAAAATAAAATATTATGACTGTTTTTCTAATTATAATCGCATAAAATGCTAATTTCAGTAGCGCGCAATGTATAACTAGAATATTTCTTAAATAGTGACCAAGTACAGAGAAGTAAAGATAAATACCGTTATACTTTCTCTGTAAATTTAGTCGGAGAATCAGATGGATCGTTATTACTGGGGTGTTGATTTAGGTGGTACAAAAATCGAATGTATTGTGATAGATCGTAACTCAGATCAACCCATTATTCGTGAACGCATTGAGACAGAAAGTATTAAAGGTTATCAACATATACTTGGTCAAATAAAGATACTGATTGAGCGGTGCGCAAAAATAGTTGGACATTACCCTTACGCGGTTGGTTTTGGAACACCAGGTACGCTTGATCCGATTCATGGCGTTATGAAAAACTGCAATACAACGGCATTAAATGGTCAGCCTCTTGATAAAGATCTTAATGAAATGCTTGGAATCCATGCCATTATTGCTAACGATGCCAATTGTTTTGCTTTAGCAGAAACACATTTTGGGGTCGTCAAACGTATCAAACCTGATGCTCAAATTGTATTTGGCATCATTATGGGAACGGGCGTAGGGTCTGGCATAGTGGTAGACGGTAAATGTTTATACGGCTGCCATGGTATTGCTGGTGAGTGGGGGCATAATGTTCTTGAGCATAATGGCGCGGATTGTTATTGCGGTAAGCAAGGTTGTGTGGAAACGGTTATTTCTGGGAAAGGATTAGAGCGTTATTATTACGAGCTTTCATCGCAAGCGTTATCTTTGCCTGAGATCGTCGAGCAAGCCAAACAGAATAATCATGAAGCAGTGAAAACAATAACACGTTTACGTGAGTATTTTGGTTTAGCGGTCGCACGAATTATTAACGTACTTGATCCTGAGATCATCGTGATTGGTGGCGGTGTCGGTAATATTGACGCGTTATATCAAGATATAGAAACACAAATTTTACCGCACTTGTTTAATACAGAGCTTAATACCTTGATTGTAAAACCAGAGCTAGGGGATAGTGCTGGTGTGTATGGCGCTGCAGCTTTAGTAAAGAACATCAGTTAAACAAGAGTCAGCCAAAAGTTAAAAGCGCGATACATATTAATAGTATCGCGCTTTTGTTTTAACTTGCCAGAACTTGAGGCTTACGTTGTAAACTTGCTACTAGCATGTAAATTGCCGTTGCAAGTAGAACAATGAAGAAGAAATCCATTATTCCATTTTGCTCTGCCATAAAGCTGTTAGCACCAATTGGACCCAGTGCTGAACCAATGCTGTAACTAAACAGCATAACTTGTGTTGCAGCAACAATATATGAAGAATCCAAGTTGTCACACGCCAATGTAATTGCAATTGGGTAAAGCGCAAAAGCAGACATGCCTAACAACGCCAATGCAGTGATCAGAACGACATAGTCTGATGATAGGTAAGTAATACCCATAGCAAAAACACCAAGCAAAGACATTAAAGCAAGCAATAGCGTTTTGCTCATTTTAATTGAAAGTTTGCTAACGACAGGTTGAATAACCATACCACCAAGAATGATTGCAGCCATCAACACGCCTACTTGATCTGTTGTTAGAGCATTTTGCTTTAATGCTAAAGGCATTAAACCGTAGATACTGCCCATTACAACACCTGAAGTTATACAACCAATAATTGCAGGTTTACTCAAACGTGCAATTTGCTTTATTGATAACACTTGGTGTGAATCACTGCTAGGTTGACCTTGTTTTACAAACAGAGGCGGTAAAATTGCGATTAGCAATAGCACTAGAATAACGATAAAAGGAATAAACCCTTTAACACCAAACATGCCTACTGCTAATTGACCAACAGTGGTGCCACCATAGAGTGAGGTCATGTAAAAACCAAGACGTTTTGCTCGCTCTTTCGCGTTATCACCAATAAGTAGCCATGATTCAACAACAACGAAAATACCTGCAACAGCCATACCAGCAACGAGGCGTGCAAATAGCCATACTTCTTTATTTGGAAAAATTGGCAAAACCGCAACAGTTGCTGCTAGCAAAGCTAAAAAAGTAATAAAAGCCACACGGTGACCAATCTTCGCAATAATTGGCTCGATCATCATTGAGCCAATAAGAAGACCAATGTAATAGATGCTTGCTAACCAACTTGCATAACTGCTATCAATTTTAAAATTTGCTAATGATAACGGAACCAAGCTCATTAGGTAGCCTGATGCGATTGCGAATACAGTTAGTCCAGCAACAGGCACAAAAATGCCGCCGCTTTTGCGACAAGTAGTGATGTCTTGCACTACCTTGGTCTCCAAGTGAAATGTTTGAAATAACCTGTCTTTATTTAAGGTAAATACGTTTAGAAAACGAAAAACCAGAAATCAAGGAATGATCACTGGAGATAACAAGACAGAGCTGTTTAAAAAAGTGTTTTATTAGAAAACTCGGCGATTATTGACCCTAACCTAACATTAGTAAAATGAGAAAAACTAATGCGAAATAGGGCATTTCATTACATTGATTAATGCCAAAAAATAATCGTTAGAGTAGTGATTATTAAACTGAACTCAAAATCGCACTTTATCTGATTAATATATTTATTTTTAAAGAATTAGAACTGGTTTTACTGTTGCGGAACAGGGGGGAGTTTAAATAATGATTAGTGTTGTAATTGTTGTTCTATGCAAAAAAAGAACAAACAAAAGCGCATTTTTATCAAAATAATATAAAAAAAATTGGTTTCTAATGAAGAGTTTGGATTACATATACTAAAAAGCCACCTTACTATAGCGATATGGCACTAAGAGTAAGATGGCTAGTTATATTTTGAAGTCGATTAACGTTTATTTTTTAGATAGCGTTTACGTCGTTCTTCTTTCTTTTTGATCTTTTGTTCAGCTTTACGTTCAGCTTCCACTGCCACATTGATCAGCTCTTCAGTGATCATATCTGGATGCTCTAGAGTAATATTCCCCAGTGTACCGTTACGCAATTCATTGATAAGAATGACAGAGGCTTTGTGCAGATCAACACGACCCCCACCTTTTAAACAACCTCGTTTGCGCCCGATCTCTTCCATTAGCTCAATTTCAGATTCAGGTAGGTCATCATCAAGGTTATAACGTGCCTTGATCATATCTGGGTATGCTTTGATCAGATATTCAATGGTAAAGAAAGCCACGTCGATATAATCCATCGCGGTATCTTTAATTGCCCCCGTTGCAGCAAGGCGGAAACCACTATGTGGGTTTTCTACTTTTGGCCAAAGAATTCCCGGCGTATCAGAAAGCAGTACACCGTTATCGAGGTTAATACGTTGCTGTTGGCGTGTTACAGCAGGTTGGTTTCCTGTGATTGCGACAGTTCTGCCTGCAAGTGTATTGATAATAGTTGATTTCCCAACGTTAGGAATCCCCATAATCATGGTGCGAATTTTTTTACCTGCTTCTTCACGGTGAGGTGCAAGCTTGCGGCATAAATCCATGATCTGATTAACTTCGTTTAAGTTTTCAGTGGTGACAGCAATGGCTTTAACACCTTGTTCTTTTTCAAGGTGATCAATCCAAAGTTGAGTCATCTCAGGATCGGCCAAATCACGCTTGTTCAAAACTTTAACAACAGGCTTACCGTCATTGGTATTGCGGAACGATTTGATCAGTGGGTTTTCACTACTAAATGGGATACGAGCATCTAAAACTTCGATGATCACATCAACTTTCGGCATCGCTTCTTCAATTTCTTTGCGGGCTTTGTGCATGTGCCCTGGAAACCACTGAATGCTATTACTCATTATTTATGTACTCTTTATTTTTCTAGGTGTCCCTTGGGGTACTACCAGAGGGACTAAAATCTGTTGCAAGAAAAATAGTGGTTCTATCTTGCATTATTAAGTTATTGATAGAAATTCTATCATAGTTGGTAGGAGATCACTCTTAAATGATAAAGAGGATTGGAATCATTCTTTATATCCATGCCTACTTGAGTAAGAAAGGGCAACAACAAACGTCAGCAACACATGATAGGGTGGGGAAAGAGTAAAAATACTAGAAATAATCTTTAGCCTTGGTTTGAGGAAGGTTGAATATACCATTTCTGGATATCAGAATATCTATAGGCTGTTGGCTAATCACAAATGAGTTAACTTTTCTTGTGATTACCGAGGGAGGTTGACGGTTTAAATACCGAAGGATTCTGTCGTTGTCTTATTTATAATAGTTCACTATGGCAGAGTTACTCTTATTCGATAATTGAAGCCTTGGCACGTGCCTCCCGTAACTCTCTTGTATTCAGCTTTTCCGCAAGCCAGATGTTCCTCACGGTTGAGTGGCTGATCGATATATCAAAACGCTTTCTCATTTCACCGCTGATCATGATTGATGTTAAGTGAGGTAATTTGAGCGTTAGCAAGATGACTATATCTCTAGTCTTTTCATCAATACGATTACTATTGTGTGATTGACCATACATACGCTTTAAAGCTAACGGACCATGAGCTTCAAGTAGCTGACGGTTGTTGTGTATGCTTTTGACAGAGCAGCCGCTCTGTCGAGCCGCCTCTCTAACATTTCCTAACTCATTAGCGAGTTCAATAGCATTGAGCTTTTTCTGAACTTCTTCTCCGTATTCCTTTCTCGAGCTTGGCTCAATAAGTTCTTTAATTGTTAATTCTCGGTTTGCGAAATAAGCCGAAAATCCGCCATCAAGTTGTTTATGCAATTCAACCTGTTGGCTCACAATAGAATGTCGTAATGGAGAAGTAATTTGGTACATTTTGTTGGCGTAACTGAAGGTATGATCTCTACGTATTTTTCGATATTCTTTTTGAATACATACCTTATCGAGGTTGATATGTTTGGGAACGGGTCGATGCTCCGAGCGAACCTGTTTGGCGTTGACGGTAAGTGTCGTTGCCCAATACTCAGGGATAAAAGTGTTTTGTAGGTAATTATTAGCGCTGTTCATATCAGTAACTTCAGCCAGTCTTAACTCGGGAACAAGACGATCTTGGAACGTATCAAAGGCACGTTCTATACGTCCTTTACCTTGAGGTGAATTAGCAAAAATAATTTCAATTCCCAGTTCTTCACAGGCCCGCTGCATTTGAGAAAAGTGGCAACGTTTTGGACCACCAAAGATGCCAGCTCTATCGACATAAAGGGTTTTAAAAAGCCCTTTTTTCTCGATGTAAGCTTTCATTACCTTGAGACATCCTTCGGTTGTTTCTGAGGGAAAGAATTCCGCGTGAACCTCACTGGTTGCATCATCAATCATGGCAATAAGACAAGACTTTTTATCACCGAACCAAAGGTGTGGACTACCGTCCATCTGAAGCATTAATCCTTCTGCTTCCATACGCTCACGTCGTCTTCTCACCTTAGAACGTCGATGTTTAGCCCGTTTTACATGATGAATTTCATGTGCCCAAGAACGAAGAGTCTCCCGCTTAACTTTAATGCCTTCCAAAATCTCTAACATGTCGGCTAAGTGGGTCATATTTAAGTCGTAATACTTGGTTTTTATAAGAGCCTGAACTCGCTGCTTTACTGCATCGGGTATTTTATTCGCGGGTGCTCTACCCGTATTACCATGAACGACAAATCGAACACCATCAGCGCGATATCGTTTGAGATAGCGCTCTATAGTACGGCAAGATTTATTGAGGAGCTTAGAAGCATTAGTGATTGAGATTTTACCAAGAGCCACCTTAGATATGATATCTACGGTAAGCTGAGATTGAGCATCCATAACGATCATCCTACACACCTCTGACTAGCCCATATTGATAGTCAAAGAATTACGTAAAAATGGAGACCGTCAATTTCCCTCGGTAATTAAGCAAGCGACAAAGTCGCTTGGTAGTTAGGGTACGACAGAATCGCTTGGTGATCACAAATGAGTTAACTTTTCTGCTAACTCGTAAATGCCCCATTATTAGTCAGAGTAAATGCTCATTCATATCGTATTAACAGAATTTTGGATGAGATATTCTAATCAAAGTTAACTAAAAATATTTAGTTTAAATTCTGGATGTTTTATTACTCTCTTCCATAAAAAACGCGAGTTTGAGGTTTTTCACCTCGCTGAGAATACACCTATAACCAGCTGGGCAATAATTGGCCTGAAGGCTTAAATTTTCTGGATAAATCGTAGATACATATTCAAGTTACAGTTTACGTATTTTGTTTTCACCGATAAAAAACGCTCCCATTAGAGGGAGCGTTTAAGGCAATGAATATAAGGGCTATACAAGATTAGCGAAGTACTCTCACCGTATGTTTACTTAAGAACTCTTTAGCAAAGTCGTTGACTTGTTTTTTCTGGGCATCAGATAAATGACTCATTGTTTCAAGGTATTGTTCTTTATAAATATCATAAAGGTCATGCTCTTTGTCTGTACCCATTGAATCAAGATATATTTTTGAGTAAGCAGCTCCAAGCACTTCGTCTTTTTCAGGGTAAGTGATTTGTGGTAATGAATGTAGGTACCGTGCAGCAAGAAATATTATAGAACCAGCATCTCCAGTATTTGCCATCTTTATCCAAATATCTAACGCTTCTTTTTTATTGCCTTCATCATAAATTATAGAAGCATAACCTTCCATTCCCCTAAAGTTTCCCTGTTCAGCAGAGGCATTGTATAGTCGTTTTACTTCTTTTTCTCGATTGCCAGGTATGAAAAACCAGCCATCTCCGCCAGCATACATACTTGCTAGGCTTGCCTGTGCCTTTGAGTTTTCATGGTCAGCAGCTTTCTTCAACCAGTCATTAGACTCATCAGGGTATAAGAAGGATAACATATTCATTGCGTTACCATCTCCTTGTTCTGCTCTAACTTTTAATTCTTTAACTAAAGGCGTACGATATTCCTCTCTATCACCATAAATATTTGTATCTGTCGACAGAACAAATTTAGCTTTTTCGCTTCCTAGTTTCGCGGCTTTAACAGCATATTCATGTTCTTGAGGGGTTTGGGCCATAATATTCGTTCTAAAGGTCCATGAATAAGCTAAAGCAGCTTTTGCATTCCCCTTATCTGCCGCGTATTTCAAATAAGGTTGCCCTTGTTTTATTTTATATTGGTCGACGAGTAAATCGCCTAATTGATAGGCATCTTCAACAGACATGGAGCTTGGCGCAGGGTATGTTGTTTGTGCCTGTGTTTGTGAGGCGCACAACAGGCATAAACATAACAGCCACCGGTAACCTATTTTTACTTTTTGCATTATTTATTAATCCTTATTACTGCCTATAAAGCTGTTATGGGGGGCTACTGATAAGTTAAGATAGGTAAGGGTACTCCTAATTACTGCTGGGCAATAATTGGCTCAACATAATTCTAAAAGACATATTTATATACTGCTTTTCGGGCAAATTATTGCCTGCTCGTGTAGTGATGTATCATTACAGATTTGACTTTAATTCATTAAGTTAAATGAATAATGAGTTTAGTGTTGTTTTAATGTAGCAAATCAAAATAGAAGAATTTTAACGAAGTTACATGCATTACCTTACAGAATGAGTACAGAAAGGATTTGATTGCGCAATGTATAGAAAATACCTGAGCCTATTAATAAGCGCATGTGTATTAACAGCATGCACTGGAGAGACAACCGCTTCAGTAACCAGTAAAACGGTACCAGCTGAAAAAATCACTCAAATAGAAGCGAAAGTAAAAAAGCTCTACCCTGATGCAGATACCAAACTTCAACATCAAATCATCGATGTTGCTGTTGAATCTCTAGAAAGCATGGTGTTTATCAAAGGTGGAACCTTCATGATGGGCGCATTTAAAGCACCTTGTAACCCCATTTCTACGGATAGAATGGATTGGTCGCCAGATGCTAAGTGTAATACCGCTTTGTCGAATGTTGAAACTGGCGCTAATTTTATACATAAAGTGACCTTAAGTGACTACTCTTTAGCTAATCATGAAACGACTTATCACGGTTTTGATGCTTTTCAAAAAGCATATGAACGCCCAGTTGTTAAAGCAGGAATGAGAGAAAAACATGACCTTTCTGACGATAAGTTTAAAGATCTAGCGACACCGACTAAAGCATGGCAAGAGGCAAAGGATTATTGTTTATGGCTGGGTGAGTTAACAGATTACCCGATTGACTTACCCACAGAAGCACAATGGGAATATGCGGCAAGAAATCGTGGGAAGCATCTATACTATGCAACCAATAACGGTTACCTTCAGCGTAAAGGTGACCAGCATTTGGTTGATGGAAGGTATGTTGATTACACAAAAGATGAATGGAATATTGGTAGCTCTATAGATTTAAATCAAATTAAATTGTATCCGCCAAATCCATTAGGTTTGTATGATATGGCAGGAAATGTAAAGGAATGGATGAATGACTGGTATAGCGAAGATTATTATCAACGCTCCCCTGAACTCGACCCTCAAGGGCCATCGAGAGGATCTAAAAAAGTCATGAGAGGAGGGGGGTTAACAACATCTCGAGCAGGCCAAGCCATAGCTCAAGATGGATATATCTCACTCAATGGTTTTCGCTGCGCGGTGCAGCAACCGACACCAGTAAAGTAGTATTCAGTTAGTGCCGACAATAACATTTGGCTATTGTCGGCAGCTCCAAATTAAATTTTTAATACTCTTTTCTTTTGCTTTCTATGTTGGAAATCATAAATGGTGAATGGAGTTGAAGGGATCATACCCATATTATCTAAATAATTTACACTCGCTAACTGAGCAATCCATTGATTAAATTCTTTTTGTTGATCGCCATCTAAGATGTAGTTTATGCGCTGTAGGTTTTTCACAAGCGCATTATCTGAACTATGTTTTTTACCCTCGACATTCATGTGGGCTAACACTTCAACAAACTTTCGCCAAGAGCGAATCGTACCGCTTAATAACACATAAATTGCTGCTTCCTGCTCCTCCTCAAGATTAAGCCAATATGTATGTACTAGGGTATTGAGCATCATTCCCACCGTTTCAGGAGGAAGAACTTTTAAACTGACACCACTCAACACTTTACGCTCTCTATCTAAAATCCGTTTTGTTAAACGTTTAGCTTCATCTGAGATAAATATTTCATCAGTTATCATCAGTAGACGATCTTCCCACCACTGTCTAATACTTATAGTTCCTGCTTTAATATTCTCCTCAATTGTCTTTAAATTTATATTTGTAAAAGCGCTATAGGCGGCCTGATATAAATAATTATAGGATTGGCTATCTATGTTTTTTATTACACGGCAACCAATGGTATCTATGGCTTCCCAAATAATTTTTGCTAATTCAAATAACTGTGAAAAGTCAATCGAGGTGCCAAAACCGCCGGAAGCTCCAGGTCCCCATACTAAACGCGCACAACAATGACATTCAAATTTACCACTATCCGGATCAAAACGAAGTTGAAAATCGACCCCTGCACCAAGACCAAACGCCACATTGCCTTCCGCTTTGATTTCAACTAAAGCGGAAAAATCAGTTGTCCCCGTTTTTTGAGGGGTTAACCACTCGACTTTTCCACTTAACTGCCCGCCAGCTTGAGCACCAGCAAACCCTTCAGCACTGACACCTATTTGCCCTGATGGTTTTACTGCCATCGTAGGTTGAGGAGAGAAAATAACGCCTGTTCCCGCACTTTCCTCAGCCTGATTTTTGAACATTACTTTACCACTCGCCATCGCTGTCACTAAACAACTTAATGTTAACGTTGCGCTACATCTAAAATGCCCTAGAGGGTATAAGGCGGGTAAATGTACACCTTTTCTGGCCATGTTTGACCAAAAGCCTTGCTGATTCCCCGGCGCTTGCGCTGGAATGTGCTGAGAATTGTACGGGGTATGTTTCATGGTTATTTTCTATCTTTCTTCGGCGTTAACGATTTCCTGAGTGAGAATACACGCTAAATAGACTGGGCAATAATTGGCCTGATTATAAGATATGACCTCCACAAAAAAGCACGCCGAGATGGGCGTGCTTATTATGCGTTAGGCAGAAGCCGTGTTTGGTGTGGTTGCTATAGAATCAGTGGTAGGGATCGGTATAACTTCACCCAATGGTGGCTCTGAATTTTGCTTCTCAACAATTTTCGTCACTGCTTGTTCAAACGCTTCATCATCCATACTGAACCAAAAATCTGGCTTTCGATTGTGCGCTTTGTCATAAGCAACGGTTGCATTGTCTTTATGGCGAAAAGGCTCATTCATTGGAATGTCGGGCAAAGGCTGGCTCACATCCATGTATGCTTGGATCATGTTCCATAAACGCTTATATTCATCAAGATCTCTTGAGCCATTGATAAAACGGCCAATGGGAACCCCATGTTTATAACCATTATAACGATGAACAAGAAACAGTTGATAATTAATAAAACCTTGTGGGGTTGGCGATGTTGTCAGATAGCAATCAAACTCAACAAAAGGGTGACTAAATCGCACCTTATTACCGAAGCCATGCAATGTGACCATGCCCGTTTCTCGGCTTAATGAAAATAACGTTTTAATGGGTAATTTTCCATTAAAAAAAGAGAAAGACCACCAAATGAGTAAGGATGGGATCAATATGTATAAAAGAAAAGTCAAAATATCGATTGATGATTGCGGTGAAATGTTGGTTACGAGATATATTATCCCCAGAAGAACAAATGCTAACGGCATCATAATTATTGCGGTACCTTTCGCAAAAGTCACTGCGTAAAAATAGACCAAGCCCCACCATGGGAAAGTGATGTCGTGAATTTCACGCTCACTGTATATATCACTCTCAAATGTCTTAAGCTTTTTCAGTTCAGAGGGGGTACGGGATCGCAGCTCTTTTTCTGGCACATGATAATTGTTACGAGTAAAAGGAAAATGCACACCTTTTCTGGCCATTTGAGACCAAAAGCCTTGCTGATTCCCCGGCGCTTGCGGCGGAATATGCTGTGAGTTGTACGGGGTATTTTTCATGGTTATTTTCAATCTTTCTTCGGCGTTAACGATTTCCAGAGTAAGAATACACGCTTAATAGACTGGGCAATAATTGGCCTGATTATGAGATATTACCT
>NZ_PYNY01000025.1:0-63235 GCF_003026135.1 Photobacterium sp. GB-36
TATCATGAAGGGTGATGACAAAAAGCAGTCGAGCGTTATCCTTGGTGTGAACCAATAATATTAATACCCTGATTTATAATAAAATCCTCTTTAATTCTGAAGCGTGAATGCCATTATCCTTATTATTTAACATCGGTTATCTGGGTCGAAATATTCCCGTTAATTGCATGACATGTTGGCAGCAGGGGCAAAAGGGTTGGGCTTTTATACGTACCGTTTTATTCGGTGAGGGCAACGTCAGTTGTTCTGCGAACATGAACATAAATTGGATAGCTTGAAGCAGCTTCTTTTCATTACCCCGCAGCAAAGCATAATCACGTAGCCGACGAAATCCTTTCGGTAATATATACTGCAATATCCATCTTTAATAACGTTGAAGCACATGCCTAAAGAAAAGCTGTAAGTCATTACGATCAATTTTCACGGTACTCCATGAATGTGTTTTGATCAGTTGTGTAAAATACCGCTTCAAATCGTCGGTAGTTAAATTGTTGCCGATTTATCCAGTTGATGTGTGATGTGACGTAGTGCACGACTATAAGCATCAATCGTAGCGGTACGTTTACCTTGCAAGGTAATAGGGGTAAGTTATTGTTAATAAAGAGAGTCTGAGCGATTTTTCAGTGCTTTATTAATGATGAATACTCCTTTTTAAAAGGTATATTTATTTTAGCCTACAATTTTTCCGCTTAGTGCGGTGTTAGATTTCATTAAAAGACGAGAGATGAATGCAGGACAAAAGAGTACAGGAAGTATACAACTCTTACTTTATCTTCAATAACGAGCGGGCTCTGTCTACTGATACACCAAGTGAGCTTTCCGTTACAGATTTAACTTCTTACGCTACTTATGTAGACAAAACGCGTAGATACGACAATCAAATAATTGTTCGAGATATCTGCAATTTAGAATCATTGGATAATAGCCTTGAGCTATTCGACATTAATTTGCCACTAGAAATCAGTGTTGAACCAAAAGCTATTACACCCGAACTCAATTCATGGCTATCAAGCCACGAATTTACTAATGTGTTTGAACATGAATTTCTTCAACTAACACAAGAGAATTTGCTGGCCTCAAAGGACTCATCAAATGCTATTAATGTAGAAGTATGGGGACATAGTAAAGTTGACGATTTTCTCTCTCTGTTAAAAACGTCTGGGGTAAGTTGTTCAGACGACATTTGGTTAAAAAAGCGTTCGCTATATTGTACTGATAAATTTCGTAGCTATGTAGCATTCGTTAATGGCATGCCTTGCGCATGGGCTACAAGCTTTTTTGAAAGTAAGCATGTAATTTTAGCTAACGCATATACACAAGAAGAGTTTCGAGGCCGAGGTTGCCAAAAAGCATTGCTTGATGCGCGCATAAAGGATGCTTTCGATAACGGTATTGAAGTTGTCCTAACGGATGTGGAATTAAACAGCACTAGCAGTCGTAATTGCAAGTCTTTTGGCTTTACTAGTGTTGGCGTAAGGAACGTTTGGTGTAAGGAAATATAACAGAATAATGAACGTGACATTTACTCGTAGCGCAACTTTTATAGAAACGTAGTGATCCATGCGTTTCAATCAGTTTGGGCTAGTAAATGCCGTTATTGTGACGTTATAAAACAAGAGTGATTTATGGAAAAGTCAGATTCGTTTATTGTTGATTTTTGGGCATTTGTATTCAAAATGCTTGGCAAAATTTCATTTTTCAACTTGGTCAGAAGGCTATGCCCTAAAGCTAGAACTGGTCGTTTTTCTGAAATATGGGCTTTAAGTCATGTGTTTTTATCTATCGTGTCTGTGCCTGCTGTCTTATACATCAATAATCAATATATCGGCTTTGCTATAGCTTCTTATGCATTATTACGGGTTTATGAGGTTGTAATTTATCAAACAAATGTACTTTTGTTTGATGAATATCGAGCGATCAAGGCTGGTAAAGAATACAAATTGCATGGTTATAGACGAATTGTGATCTTGTTAATGCAGAACTATTTCGAGATTATTTTCTGGTTTGCAGCGCAATATATTTTCTTTCAAAACATCTTCTCATTCGCAGTTGATGGATCTCACGAAAGTGTTTTAGGAGCGGTTTACACGAGTTTTGTTGTAATGACTAGCTTCGGGTTTTACAACGTGACACCGTTAGGGGTTTTAGCTTACTCACTAGTTATTGGGCAAGCAATGATAGGTTTGTTCATGACATTGTTGAGTTTAGCGCGATTTATTGGTGTTATACCGACACCTAAGTCTATGGATGTTACGGAGCAGTAATTTGTTTTATGACAAATAAGGATAAGTGTCGTTCAGCCGACACCTATCTGAAGTTTTGAATAAGTCCAAGCCAACTTATATAAGTAAATATTGAAATGATCATCAAGGGTGATGCCAAAAAGAATTCGAGTGTTATCTGTGGCTAAATATTCCTGTTAATTGCATGACGTGTTGGCAGCAAGCAGGAACAAAGGGTTGGCTTTCGCTACGAGCAATTATTGTCAATCCTTTGTAATCGCTTATGGCAGCGTAATACCATCTATTTGAGAAAGAGATTATGAAAAGGTTTAAGAGAGTAAATAATGAGAACAAGCTGTTGGAATATGAGATGGCGCAAAACTCTGCTGAACATCATGATAACTTAGTTTGGTCCGTTTCAACTTTAACTTGGGGTGTTAGCGCTGTACTACTTGGTTTTGTGCTAAATAACATTGTCGAGAACGAATTAGGAATAGTCATACTATTGTTTTGTTTGATTGGTGTATTTTTGATCTTATGCTCTTGGATGTTTGCTCGTCAGTTTAGAAGTATACGCAATCAAAAATACGTTCGTTGTAAAGAGCTAGAAGCAGAACTTGGACTAGTTCAACACACAAATACCAAACATAAAAATGGAAGCCAAAGTGCGCTTTACTCGATAATTATGTTGCTCTTTATCACTACGTGGACTGTTGTTTTTATAAAGGTAGTGGCAGGATTTTTAGGTTTTGAGTTATCGATGATATGACAAGAGTACAAACGGAACGTTTACTCTTAGAGCATTAAATCGTTCAATAGCACAATATCAAGCAGAGAAAGCCACTGCACGTGAGCTTATTGAACAGTAGTATTTAACCTTTACTGTTTAGGACTAGTATTGCTGAAAACGATGCTTTTAAATATGTAGTTAAGCTTTGTTACGGTAATATAGCTTAAAAATAAGTTATCTCAAACAAAAGCCCCATATTCTGATGAATATAAAAAGCAGTAATGAATAATACGCATTGCTGCTTTTTTATATTTAGCCTATCAACTGGTTTATTCACGACAATTCTTTTTTTGGAATCCTTACTAATACCTGAAAATCCCCATGCTCTAACTGGTTTATTGATAACTCGTAATCGTTAATTTTGCAGATGTTATCAACGATAGATAATCCCAAACCATAGCGATTGTTATTAGAACGTGAATCATCATGCTGAAATAACGGTTGCACCAGTTTATCGACTTCCTGCTGCGAGTAATTAATAGAGGATGAGTTGGTGATAGTGAATACCACATCCTGATCATCATTATTAATCGTAATATTAATAGCGGTATTAGGCATGCTGTAAAACAGTGCATTATCTAATAAGTTGGTGATGATAGTTTTTAAACAAAACTCATCAGCGAGAATAGGGTGATGAAGCGTATTATCTAAAACTACACGTTGTTTAATATCGTCATATTTAAAGTTTAAATCATGAATCACGGTACTTAATAAATTTGTGATTTCAATTGGCTGTTTATAAAGAGAAAGTGAATGAGACGTGCGCTGTAGTAATAATAGGTTTTCTACTATTACTTTCATTCGGTTCGATATTTGTAGAATGTCCGAGGTAAAGGTTTTCGCTATACGTTCATCATCTGGAAAGCGTTGATGCACTTCGGTTAGGGTGATGAGTTCTGCAATAGGCGTTTTGATTTCGTGGGCGATATCAGAGGTGATCCGTTTTTCGTTATCGACCATTTTACGGTTAGTTTCGAGGAAGTTATTAAGCTCTTTACGGATTAAATCAATCTCAATATAAGAGGATACATTTTCTTTAAACGCAAAGGTGTGATTTTGTCGTTGCTGTTTATTTTCGTTAAACAGTTTTATTTGATCATTTAAGTTTACGAGAGGATCAAGCCCTTTACTCACAATGATTTTAGCGACTACACGCATAATGATCATCGAGAGTAAAAAGCTACCAACCAGTAAAATATCGAGAATGCCTGTAACTTTATCAAGTCCTGTCGTTGATGCATAAATGGTTAAATAAATAGGGGTTGGCTTTTTATCTTTAGGTTTTGCGAGATAAGAGTATAGAAATGCCTTACCTATTTCATGGTTTGGTAAAGTGACATCGACAATTTGATAGCTATTTAGTGGTAACTTCTTGTGTAGTAAATGGATGTTGGGATAATTATTGAGCGATGTAGAACGATAAATGACATCATCATTTTTCCAGATCTGATAATAGGCATAATCTTTATCGCTTTTAATCGTTTGTGCAAAATCTTGGATATTGGTGATGGTTTTAAACTGTCCGGCTTTTTGTTGGATCTCTAATTCAAATTGTTCTTGAACCCAATTATCTACACTGAAATCGACGAAAGTAAAAACAATAATAATAAAGAAGCCAAATACGGCGCTGATCGCGTTAATTAAATTCTTTTTAATTGAGCGAGGATTTGTCATGTTTAACTCTCTACGTAATACCCAAAACCGCGTTTATTTTTTATTGGCAATACAGCCTCAATATTTTTCGCTTTTTTACGCATCGTAGAGATATGTACTTCAATGGTATTTTTCGAAATATAGTCGAAGTTATTAGTAATATTATCGCTGATCATACTAGCGGTAAGGATTTGACCTCGGTGAGTGAAGAGATAATCGATGATCTTAAATTCATTCGGTGTGAGTTCTAAATCGTTGTTACCATAGAATAACGTTTTTTTATTAAGATCTAACAAAAAGCCATCAATTTCAATGGTATTGGTAATGCTTACAGCTTGGCAACGACGGGAAATTGCTACCACACGAGCATGGAGTTCATCAAATGAAAAAGGTTTAGTAACATAATCATCAGCACCTTGCATTAAGCCATCAATACGATCTTGGCTTTGTGTTTTGGCTGAAAGAATAATAATACGAGTTTCAATGCCTGTTTGACGCAGTTTATTTAAAATCGTCATACCGTCAATGCCAGGGAGCATGAGATCTAAAATAATAATATCGTAATCATTGTCTAATGCTAAGGTGAGTCCTTCATTACCATTTTCTGCTTCATCAGTGGAAAAGCCTAAATTATTAAACCCCACAGCTAAACTACGACGTAATGCCGAGGAATCTTCGATAATCAGTATTTTCATGGAATGAGAGCTCAAATAAAAATGTATACCTGCAATGTCTTACAAGTATACATTAAGTTAATGGGATCATTGAATGGTTATGATTTGGCTCGACAGCTTGCTGTGATATCTAGCTTTGGATTAATCACTTTTGATTTCACACCATATAAGCTCAGTAGGCTAGGGAATAAGTTATCTTGTGAAAGTCCGGGTTGCGATTCTTTAGCAACTAAACATGCTTTGTTAATTCCTTTTTGTTGAGCGTATTGCTCTGGTAGCCATAGTAGCCAAGGCACGTGTTTTTGCTCTTTAGGTGCAATAGAGAAGGGCGCACCATGAAGGTAGAAACCGTTCTCACCTAAAGATTCACCATGATCTGACATATATAACAAAGCAACATTATATTTATTTTCTTTGGCTTTCAGCATTTTTATCATTTGTTCTGTCACGAAGTCGGTGTACAGAATAGTATTGTCGTACACGTTCTTAATTTCTTCGTCAGTGCAATTTTCAATGTCGCTGCGATTACATGATGGCTTAAATTTATCGAACGCTTTAGGGTAGCGTTTGAAATAAGTCGGTCCATGACTACCGATTAAATGCAGTACCAAAAATTTATTTGTATCGCCTTTATCAATAAAACGTTGGGCTTTATCTAGCATTACACTGTCGTAGCAACTGGTACCATTACAGAATTGATTATGCTGGGAAGGATCGATCGCTTGATAGTTAACGCGATCTGCTACGCCTTTTGATCCGCCATCGTTATCAAGCCACAATACTTTCGCCCCTGCGCGATGGATAATATCAACGGCATTATCTTGAGAATATGCACGATCTTGGTTGTAATGTGCTCGTGTTAAATTCGAGAACATACAAGGCACGGAAAGGGCAGTATAGGTACCGCAAGATTCAACGTTTTTGAACGATATTATGCCTTCATTTTTGGTGTATGGATTGGTGTCACGTTTATAACCGTTATAAGCATAGTTATAGGTACGTGCGGTTTCACCTAAGATCATCACAAATAAAGTAGGTTTATGGTTTTTACTTGGGCTTAGTTTTGCGTCTAACCCTTGTTGTTTAAATGGTAGTGGTTTGTAAATAAACTTCTTATAGAGGTACTTACCACCCGCATATACATGACCTGGAATGATCATACGGTTTAAAAAATGGTTATTTCGACCCACAGAAGCATAGCTTTTAAATGTCGTTAATCCGACGAGCAAAATCGCTGTACAAGCGATACCGATTAACGCGACACGAGCAACGATATCTTTAATAAAAGACTCTCGCTTGGTGATTTTTACCATTGCAATCCAAATACTTGGCACAATACCAAATACGATGACGTAGATAATAGAATGGGCATTGACATAAGACAGCGCTTCATCTGAACGTGTTTCGAAAATACTTTCAATTACGGCATTATTAAATAAGGTGTGGTAATTCACTTCTGCATAGAGTGCCATCGATGAAGTAATGGTTAAGAAAATCATTACTGGCTTAAACAGGTATGGCCAACATAACACTGTGAAGATAATCAGAAATGCCGCCATCAATACAATCGGTGCAGTATATGGAAAAAAGACATTAGACACTGAATGGCTTAAATCGAAAATCTTAGCGAGGATCGGATAGTTAAAGCATAGGGTGAAGTATGCTGACATCACCACGATGAAGCTTGTCATCTTAATTTGGAAAATTTGACGCATTACGAGCTCTTATGAATTAGCGAATAGCCATATCATCCATTTTATAACTTAAGGCTTACTTAATATTTGGATTAAAATCACTATTATTTTCAAACATGCTCACCCCTTATTCAACAAAATTGACTATCAATACTGAATTAACTTTCAACAGATGTTAGAAATGAAGAAAATGATATGGTTAATCTAAATCAATACTGCGAATAAATTGGACATAGATGCATTTTCTTGCTTCTCTAAAAGGAATCATTCATTAGCAAGGAATAGCTGTGCTTGCAATAAATACCATTATATCTTTTGCCTTTTTAATCGCAGCGATCTTTATTACTAAGTTGCTCGCTTTATTAAGTTTTGTTGAACTTCCCATCGAACTTAGTTCGCAAGATGGCATCGATGCTTTACTTTTTGGTATTTACTTTGATGCTAGCGCTGCTGTTTTACTGACTATCCCCATTTTCCTTAGCTTAATCATTGCTAGTTTATTTAAACGAGCAACCAATCAATTAACTCGATTCTTACTCTGCATTGCGATTTGTTGGGTTGTTATTACTACCTTTTCTGATGCCATTTATGCCAAAGAAGCCAGTAAACATGTCACATTTGAACTGTTTAATACGCAAGGGATGGAAGTGTCACTTATTCAGACTGCGTTTAAAGGTTACTTTGGAACTGTCGCGCTTGGTATTGCATGTTTATTAGTATCACTGTTTTTCATTTGGAAATATTTGCCATTATCCAATAGAAAGCAAGCAAACTGGTATTTTAATAGTCTGTTTATATTTTTGTGGTTAGTTACTACACTAATCATTGTTCGCGGAGGCTGGAAAGACTCACCTCAGAGTCCGATGAGTGTTTATACTATTGGTGACTTAGATAAAGCCTTCATTGCTTGGAATGCTCCCTATAGCATTGGTTACTATCTCTCTAAAGGCGATCTTGCGCCCATAGAAAAAATCACTAAAAATCCAACGTCACAGCAAGTTAAGTTTTTTGAACATACACAAGAAACAGCTTCTCCTGCCCAGCTTCAATCACTTAAATCGGCCAATGTCATTGTTGTTCTGCTTGAGAGTTGGTTGGCTTTTGATATGCAAAGTTACTCGGGTGTTGTGAATGCCACGCCATTTTTTGATCAACTTAGAGCACGTTCTTTTTCGACGTATTCAACCTATGCCGATGCTTATCGAACAGTACAAGGGACGTTTTCTACATTTTGTTCTTACCCAAATCCTATAAACGGCTTTATGGCAAATAGCCAATTACAAAATGCTTCTTATTCATGTTTACCACATATTTTAGCTGAGCGAGGTTGGCAAACAGCCTTTATTCAGGGAAGTGGAAGAGGGGCGGTTGGGGCTTTTGCACAAACGTTAGGGTTTGAGGAGTCGTACGGTAAGTATGATTACCCATTCAAAGCGGTGCACAATGAATGGGGATTTATGGATGATGATATCTATCGTTTTTCTTTAAACCAAATCGATAAATTCAGCCAAACGGGTAAACCCTTTCTTATGACCATCAATACAGGGACCACTCACGGTTCTTTTTTACCGGATAATGTTGAATATGTTTTTGGTCGCGAAAACATCATTAACGAGCGTAGAAGTGTGATGAAGTTCGCTGATGATGCACTGAAACGTTTTATTCCTAAATTGGATTCGAAGCTTGCTCAACTCGATAAGCCGACCATCGTTATTTTGCTCTCAGATCACACGGCAAAAACGATAACTGGAGGATTAGTTAAAAATTCTATTCCACTTCTCATCTATGCGAGTGATCAATCTATCCCTAATGAAAAGAGGTCGATCACCTCATCTCAGAGAGATATTGCACCCACGATTATTGATTGGCTTGGTGGTTATGTTCCATGGTTTACTGGCAACTCGCTATTTGATGATAGCTATGATGGTCGCTCAAGCTTTTCGTATGGCACGAATTTCTTTTGGCTAACCAAAAATCATGGTGTTGCGATAGATAGTGCGACTGGTGAGCTACATTCTTGTTTTGATATTGATAATGATGTTGTGACTAAAAGACGATTAGAGTGTTCTGAGCAAGCTTGGAGCGAATCTCTTTTTGCCGAGGGAAGTTATTTTAATGCTATTTCACAGCAGTTGTTGTTTGAGGGAAAAACGCAACAATACCGTAAAGTAAACACCAAACTTTAAGGATAATTGTTCATCAGTTTAGTGCTTGATACTTATGATAACTTGCTAGTTTGTTGTGTTTATTCATGTTATACAAGAAACAGAATAGATAGACGAGTAAGGGAATCACGAAGTTATGTCTAGTAAGAAAATTGATACTGCATTAGTGAGTGCAGGAAGAAAGAAAAAATACACTCACGGTGCGGTGAACAGTGTTATTCAACGTGCTTCATCATTAGTTTTCGATACGGTTGCAGATAAAAAACATGCTATTAAGAACCGTGCGAAAGGCGAGTTGTTTTACGGACGTCGTGGCACGTTAACCCACTTTGCGCTTCAAGATGCGATGGTGGAATTAGAAGGCGGTGCTGGTTGTTATTTATATCCATGCGGTGCGGCTGCGGTATCTAACAGTATTTTAGCGTTTGTTGCTTCTGGCGATCATGTATTGATGACAGGTGCCGCCTATGAGCCTACCCAAGAGTTTTGTAATATTGTCCTTAAAGGATTAGGGGTTAGTACTACTTATTATGATCCCTTGATTGGTGAGGGGATTGCTGAACTTGTACAGCCAAATACCAAGGTTGTTTTCTTAGAATCACCAAGCTCTATCACAATGGAAGTGCAAGATATTCCAGCAATTGTGAAAGCTGTGCGTGCTGTTAACCCTGATGCTGTGATTATTATGGATAACACATGGGCGGCAGGGGTGCTATTTAAAGCGCTCGAGCACGGTGTTGATATCTCTGTTCAAGCTGGTACGAAATACATTGTTGGCCACTCTGATGCGATGATAGGTACGGCAGTTAGTAATGAACGTTGCTGGGATCAACTACGTGAACGTTCTTATTTAATGGGGCAAATGGTTGATGCTGATACCGCGTATGTGGCTGCTCGCGGATTGCGCACTATGGGCGTTCGTTTAAAACAACATCATGAAAGCAGTATCAAAGTAGCAGAATGGCTGGCAAAGCGTCCAGAAGTTGCAACCGTTAATCATCCAGCACTACCAAGCTGTAAAGGCCATGAATTCTTTGTGCGTGATTTTTCTGGAAGCTGTGGTTTGTTTTCATTTGTGCTTAATAAACGGTTATCGAGTGAAGAAGTTGCTAATTTCTTAGATAACTTTGAGCATTTTAGTATGGCGTACTCTTGGGGCGGTTATGAATCTCTTATTTTGGCAAGCCAACCTGAAGAGTTAAATCGTATTCGTCCTGTGGGCAAAGTAGATTTTGAGGGCACGCTTATTCGTGTTCATATTGGTTTAGAAGATTGCGACGATCTCATTGAAGATTTAGCCAATGGCTTTAGCCGCATCGCTTAATTAACCTTAAATATATCCTACAAAATAAATCGCTTTTTTCATCTGTTATGGCATTTGAAGAAGCGATTTTTTATTATTCATGTAAATAATACTTTACGAATGAGTTTTTCAATCATCCCCATAAAGTTAAAGTAACTAATTTTATCAACTGGTTAATGTCTATTGTTACTCTGCTCAAACTCTATAATGACGCGATAGATACACATAATGACGGTATGTAGCACTTTTATTTAATAACTTTTCTTTATAGTCAGTATTGTAATCGATGAGGAATGGATTTAATCTACAACTAAAGATGATAATGATTATCAATTAGAAAGTAATTGTTAAATGCCATATGGAAATGACAGCGATTAAAAAGACGAATCTACTTAACTCATGATGTTGAGTTTCAAGGGGCTGTTATGAAAAATACACGTATTGTTTTACTTCGTCATGGTCAAAGTGTTTGGAACAAAGAAAACCGTTTTACTGGCTGGGCGAATGTCTCTCTTTCTGAATTAGGCGAAAACGAAGCGCGTAACGCAGGTATTAAATTGAAAGAGAATGGTTTCAACTTTAATTTTTGCTATACCTCAATGCTTGATCGTGCGATCAAAACATCTAACTTAGCATTAGAACAGCTTGATTCTTTATGGATCCCTGTTGAGCACGACTGGCAATTGAATGAACGTCATTATGGTGATCTTCAAGGATTGAATAAAGCAGAAACCGCAGAGGAGTTTGGCGACGAACAAGTACACATTTGGCGTCGTAGTTATGATATTGAACCACCACAAGTAAGTGAAGATAGCTCTTTTTATCCAGGTAATGATAGACGTTACCAAGAACTACAACATAGCCAACTTCCACATGGTGAATCGTTGAAAGATACTTATGATAGGGTAATACCATTCTGGAATGAAAATATTGTCCCTAATGTTAAACCTGGCTCTGATATTTTAATTGCCGCTCACGGTAACAGCTTACGTGCTTTGATTAAATATTTAGATAATATCCCTGATGACAAAATTACAGAATTAGAAATACCAACAGGTGCACCATTAGTTTATGAATTTAACGAGCAAATGAAACCTGTACAGAGCTATTATTTGTAATGCGTATTAAATGAAATATTGAGAAACATGCCCTATTGAATAGGGCATTTTTTTATTAATAAAACGAGAGAATGACTTAAGAAGAGCAACTAATTTCTAACTCTTTACCCCATTTAGGAGGAAGATCGGCAAGATCTTCAAAGTTAGGATGCTCATCAAAAGGATCATGTAAAACGGTTAATAGATTCTCTATAAATGTGAAATTTCCTTGCTCGGCAGCATCGATAGCAAGCTGTGCCAAATAGTTACGAAGAATATATTTCGGGTTGCTGTTAAGCATTAATGCTAAACGTTGTTGATCATCGATATTTGAAATACGTTTTTTGTAATCAGCTAACCATTCATCGATTGCGGTTGTATTTTCAGTGAGAGATGAAAAATGAGAACTGGTGTTATCGAGTTCGTCTTGGGAAAGCGTCGAAAGCGTGCGGAAGAACTGGGTGTAATCGATCGATTGTTGTTTGAGTAAATTAAATAACTGCTGAAATAACTCAGTGTCTTGTTCTTGGTTATCGAATAAGCCTAATTTTTGACGCATCAGTTTGCTGTAATGCATTTGTAGTTGGTGCTGATAAATTTCTAATGCATGTTCTATGTCTGATTTATCAATGATAGGTGCTAAGGCGTAACCGAGTGCTGATAAGTTCCATAACCCAATGGATGGCTGTTGATTGAAGGCATAACGACCAGAATAATCAGAATGATTACAAATATAACCCGGATTATAATCGTCCAGAAAACCATAAGGGCCATAATCAAACGTTAAGCCTAAAATTGACATGTTGTCGGTATTCATAACGCCATGAGCAAAGCCTACTGCTTGCCAATGGGCGATCATTTTAGCTGTATTTTCACAAACTTGCTCAAACAGGGCGGCGTATGGTTTTTCGACTTGTTGGCACTCAGGGAAATGATGCTGAATAACGTAATCTGCTAATAAACGTAATTGATCGTGTTGTTGGGTATAAAACAGATATTCAAAATGGCCAAATCGGATGTGGCTTTCTGATATTCGGAGCAGGGTTGCGCCAAATTCTTGTTTTTCACGGTACACATGAGTATCACTACCAATAACCGCGAGTGCATGTGAGGTCGGAATACCAAGGCCTGCCATCGCGGCGCTGGCTAAATATTCTCGAATGCTTGAACGAATAACGGCACGGCCATCGCCCATACGCGAATAAGGTGTAAGTCCGGAGCCTTTTAAGTGAATATCCCACTTTTTACCATGACTTGTTTGTACTTCCCCCAATAATAAACCCCGACCATCACCCAGATCGGGGTTGTATTGCCCGAATTGGTGGCCAGTGTATTTCATTGCTATGGGATCAAATCCAGTTAAGGTGTCGTTACCACTGAATATATTAATAAAATCATCAGATTGAATGGCGTTTATATCGAGTTCTAATAATTTCGCAATGTGTGGATTCACACTGATTAAGTAAGGGTTACTCAGCGGTTGCGGACTAACGAAAGTGCCGAAAAGTGAAGGGAGTTGGCTGTAAGTATTATTAAAAACAAGCTGTTGTAATGATTTCATAACAAAGGTATTCGGTGGGTTTAACAAGGATTATAGATCTAACCATATATTATAGTTAAGTACTTACATCCATTACATTTCTAATCATGAAGTGTATCGAGTAGGGGTATCGCTTAATAGAATAGTATTTAGCTTAGCAATATGATCCTTTGTTCATTTCTATTGGTTTGTTATTGAAGGGAATACAATGAACTTAACAAGGAACATACTTTTTGCCAGCACCGCCTTAGCGCTATTGGGTTGTGGTGGCGGTGGAAGTGGTGAGTCAACACCACAAGCTAAAGCTGGTGATGATATTTATACCTATGCTAATAAAAGTGTGGTGATTTCATCTAACAATATTGATCCAAGCGGGACAATTGTGGATGTTTCTTGGACGCAATCAGACGCAGATGCAACAAAAGTCGAACTGATAAAAGTAAACAATAGCGCTACGTTTACTGTTCCTGATATTCAAGACAATGAAGTGTTTAATTTTACCGTTACGGTCACTGATAACGACGGTGACACAGCAACTGATGACATCAGTGTATATGCAAAACCAGCGGAAAAATCCTTATCTCTTTCTTTTGTTGGCTTAGGTGATATCAAGAAAGTAACCAATGAAGCAAAGGTGACTTTAAAAGGAAATGTTGTTTCTGATCATGATATTAAACAGATCTTAGTGACTAACGGTACCACCAAGCTTTCTGTGAATGCTGAAGTCGATGAAATGTGGTCAGCAACAATTGATTTGATAAAAGGTAGAAATCAAATCACCGTAATGGCGTTAACCGCTGATGAAGCGCAGGTTGAGATTGTTTCTACGATTAACTATCACCCAGCGATGGATTTCACTACCCCGTTAACATTAAGCCAGCGCTCTTTTGTGTTAAATGAAGATGCAGTAACGATTTACGCTAATATTGGTACATCAAATAATAAGAATCCTGAAGTTAACTTGATCGGCTCTGGCGGTAGCATTAGTTTTGATGAAGGTGCTGATGGAATCGATGATGATGGTATTTATGCGACCTCTTTCTCTTTTAATCCAACTAAGAAAGGTAAATTTTGTTATCAAGCACAAGTATCTGATAGCGAAAAGAATGTATACCAATCAGAGCCTGCCTGTATTTGGGTAGCTGAAAAATACACCTCAGATCAAGTCACTAAGTCTGTTGATATTGCTGACAGTGTTGAAACATGGTTAACCTCAGAATTAGATAAAGGAAAAGATGTTCATGCTTCAGCCAAGGCGGTGGTTGATCAACTTAACACCCATAAGGATGTAGGTGCTGCTGGGTATACCTATGAAGGTGGTATTTGGTGGGTAAATGAAGATGGTATTTTAGGGCTTCATAACCCTTTCGTTGAAAATTCAAAGTCAGCGGCTCGTAGTGGGACTGTTGCGCCAACACCTGTTGTGAAAGCGGCACGTGAAACGCGTTATTATGATGATGTATTTAAAAAACAGGCCACAACCTACTCATCAGTAGCGCCGGCAAACCGGATTCAAAGCTCTAAAGCCGTGATGATCAGCCCGTATATTAATAATCCTGATGTGTCTGAGTTTAGTAACTTCTTCAAAGCAGATGATTACTATGGTGTTTGGAAAACGATTAAAGATAGTCAATCATGTAAATTATTCCCTGATAGTGAGTTTGTGAATAACGAAACTGTGGGTGTTTCGCTTGATAGCTTTAAAGACTTTACTACTTTTGGATATATTCATTTTTCTACCCACGGTAATAACTATTTCAATGGATTATTTAAAATCTGGGATGAGAAGTGGGGGCCAAGTGACTTCTTAAAAGGGTATTTATCGGTTTCTGGTTTATATACAGGCATAGTTTTACCTAAAAATGAGGATGGCACTTATAACCTTGAAGGTTATGAAAGCGATCTTTATATGAAGCGCCTAGCCATTGGTGCTGGTGGCGCGTTGATTATTCTTCCTTCGTTCTTTGATCATTATCTTTCCACTATGCCTAAGAGCTTAGTCGTACTGTCAGCGTGTCGGTCTGTTTACAATAATTCACTTGCCAATGTGTTTTTATCAAAAGGTGCAGGGGCGGTGATTGGTTATGATGACTATGTCCTTTCTTCTTATGCTCAAGATACGACGAATGCCATTATTAGTGACATGCTTGAAAATGATTCGACATTGAAGGAAGCCTTTGATGTTGCTGTTAATAAACATGGTATCAGTGATAACAGCAGTGATGAAGCATTTATACGTATGAGAGGCGAAGAAGATTTAAAACTATCTAGTGGCTCATTTGATAATCTCAGTTTTGAACAAGGCGAATTGAATGCTTGGGCGAAAAAGGGTGATGGTCGCATCATTACAAATCTTGGTGGAACTAAACCGTTAGATGGTCAATTTGTTGGTGTTGTATCAACAGGATTAGGCTATACCAATGAGCTAGGTAGTATCGAACAATCTGCTTGTTTAGATAAAAACGTAACAACATTAAATTTTGACTGGAAGTTCTATTCAGAGGAATTTTTAGAATATTGTGGTACCGGTTTTGATGATTCATTTACTTTAAACGTGTGCGAGGAAGGCACAACAAATTGCGCATCGTTTGAAACCAGTGTTAATAAACTTTGCGAGAATCAAGAAGTACTGGTGGAGTCTGATGTATCGTTTGATCAAGGAGGTGTGTATAACACCCCTTGGATAAAAGAGCAGTTAGATGTCTCTGCTTTGGCCAACAAACGCGTGAAGCTAACAATAGAGGCTATCGATAAAGGTGATACAGAATACGATAGTGCGATATTGATTGATAACATAGAAGTTAAATAATTAGAGAGGTGCGCATATGCTGAAAATGTTTTCTTCGTGCGCACCATTATTATTTTTATTGATGCTGACTTATGGTTGTAATGTTAAATCTGATGTGGTTTATCAATCAAAAGATTTAGGTAAAGTCTTATATCAACATAAAGATAATAATGGTTGTGATTTAGAAGCAGTAGATAAAAAGATTGCTCAATTCTATCTACAAATTGAAAGAAGAGAGTTGCTGCCATTAAAGGCTATGTATCAAGAAAGTGATGCTTTTATTATGAAGATAAAAACATTGCCTGCATTAGTCATTATTAAAAATGATGCAAAATGGTATATCCCATTAATAAAAGGCAGTGACTGGATTTTCGTTAATGTTAATGACACCGTTAACGTATTTAAATATCCGGAGGTGTTTCGTCAATTATGTGAATAAAGCCCCATAATAGTCACTAGTAATAAACCAATGATTATAGGGCTTATATTTTTATTAATATTACTTTTTCAAAATCTTCATTGAGCTGATAGCGAAGTTGTAAAGCAATTAGCTTCTTGTGCTCGGCAAAACATATCACTTTGCGATTTTAAGCAACGCTGTGAAACTTTATAGCGGGCTGCATCTTCAGTTCTAGCTGCATCTGCAAACATGTCGGTAAACGGAGAAAGGGTGCAGACATAAATTTCATCATTATTATGTTTGGCTGCAAACGCAGGAGAAACAAAACCAATCATAAGAGATAAACACAGTAATTTTTTCATTTTGCACCTTAAATATTAAAAAACTCATATACTTACCAGACCAATAATAGTCTTATAAATTCGATGAGGTTACAAAATTCACACCAATAGATGACATTCTATTCATAAAATCTTTTGCTTGTTGTTCAAATCCAGCAACAGGACTGGTGGTATCGATTAAAATTGTTAGCTTTTTGATCTCTTCGTTTGTGAGCTTTTCGACTATTTGTTCAACCGTACTGGCAACACAGTGGGAAAGAGCTTGGCCTGAAATATAAACCTGATCATTTTGCTTAACGAGCTCGACTAGTTGAGGATCAAATTGGGTCTTTTTATCATCTTCTAACGGATATTCAGCTTCGCAACCACCGTAATGCTCTGTATGTGGGTTCTCGCCTTTAGCAATACTGATATGTTGTGTATTCGCTTGCTGCTCCCAAGCATGAATTGCTGTATGAATAGGCTTAACGATATTGTGTCCAACAGAGCCAATCACACAATGGGTCGGCCAGATAAGAAGGCTATATTTCCCCTCTTTTTCTAATGACTGGGTGTAATTAAGGACATGATTTAAAAGCGTTGGATCAGTAGGCAGCCAGATACCATCCACAATGTCTTGATGGTTAATTAGAGTAAATGGGGCTGGGTGTTCGCCTGCTTCATTTTTCCAATAGGGCGCATGAGCAATATCGTATTCATGATGGCTATCAAGTGTCACAATAATCTGATTAATATTCTTTTGTTGCTTTGTAATAAATGCAGCAAGTTTGTTAGCGTCTTCCCATGCACCAGGAACGGGAAGAGCTGGTGAAATAGTAATCTTCTGAGATGCTGAACCTAATGTGAATTGTTCATTAACGGGAACATCATAAAAGTCATATTGAGGATCAATGATAAGTAAAGACGTCATTGGTAGACGCATTGCATGCTCCTTTATGCTTTGTTAGCTTGACATGATTATGTCGAAATAATGGAAAAAATTTGAGCTAAATATACGTTGATGAGCGTTAATTGAAAAGAAATATCATTCAATTCTTAATTATAAAATTGTTAAACTGTTTTTCTGCAATATTATTATTTTACTTATTGATATTATTAACTAAAAATTAGTTTTTGAATTTTTATATTGTGAATATAAATACAAAAAGGCAATTTGTCATACAAATAAAAAGTAGTGGTATACAGAATGACAAATAATCAATTTTTTCAAGACATTTTAGATTTTGCTGATGTGAAAATTAATGGTAATCGTCCTTGGGATATTAAAATTCATGATGAAGGTGTTTTTGATCGCGTATTAAAAGATGGTTCTTTAGGCTTTGGTGAAAGCTATATGGATGGCATGTGGGACTGTGATGCTATTGATGAAATGATTTCTCGTGTATTACATGCTGGTATCGAAGATAGGCTAACCACCACAACAAAAATACAATTAGGGTTAAAAGCTGGCGCGTCTAAACTTAAGCAATTATTTAACCCTCAAAGTGTTGAGCGTGTAACTCAGGATGTGCCTTTTCATTATGACTTAGGCAATGATTTATTTGAAGCTATGCTCGATCCTCGTATGACTTATACGTGTGCTTATTGGAAAGACAGCGACAACCTGAAAGCAGCGCAAGAAGCAAAGCTAGATTTAGTCTGCCGCAAAATGGGTTTACAACCGGGCATGCGTTTACTTGATATTGGTTGTGGATGGGGCAGCTTTATGATCTTTGCTGCTGAAAAGTATGGTGTTATTTGTGATGGTTTAACCTTATCAAAAGAACAAGCAGCACTTGGTCAGGCGAGAGCAGACGAGAAAGGCTTACCCGTTAACTTTATTCTTCAAGATTACCGCTTATATCACCCAGAGCAGCCTTATGATCGCGTTGTCTCTATTGGCATGATGGAGCACGTTGGCCCTGAAAACTATGAAGACTACTTTAAATCTGCGTACAGTTTTCTTGCTGAAGACGGTATTTTCTTACTTCACACCATTGGTAGTCCGAAATCGAAAACGTCAGTTGACCCATGGATCAATAAGTACATTTTCCCTAACGGTGTGATCCCATCAATGATGCAAATTGGTGCGTCAGCTGAAGATTATTTCAATATTGAAGATGTACAGAACATTGGTCCTGATTACGATACAACACTCGTCGCTTGGAATGATAACTTTGAAGCCGCTTGGCCGACATTAGCAGAGAAGTATGGTGAGCGTTTCTACCGTATGTGGCGTTATTACTTGCTGTCTTGCGCTGGGGCATTCCGTTGTCGTGATTTAAATGTGTGGCAATTTGGTTTAACCAAAAAAGGTGCAGAATTACCAGTTTCTGTTCGTGCAGCATAATTTTCAATGCCACAGTAAAAAGCTCACTATTGCACGATTGTTATCGTCAACAGTGAGCTTTTTGAGTGTTAGGCCGTTTGCGCTTTTTCGCTTTCCTTCGCAGCTTGAGCTTCCGCAACTGGCTTTTTCTCTGGAGGGAGAATAGGCTCAATGTCCACAATTTTGGAACGACTCATAATAATTTTCCAACGCTGAATACGCACTGTTTTATCTTCGTCTGTTTCTTTGGTTATTAAGTTAATCAGGTGACGTTTTTCCACAGACTCTTTTGTTACTTGGCCATCATTCAGTTGGTATAAACGCTGAGAGCCTTTTTCCATTAATGCTGCAACAGTACGTAAATCTAAAATGATCGATTCTCGCGTTTGCTCATAACCACTTAAAAACTTTGTTGGTGACATACGGGTGGTACTTTTATAGTGAAGAATGGTTTCTTCCCGGTGAGACACTTTATGTTTACGCGTTTTACGAATATCGGTTGGTAAACTGTCATAGCTAATATATTCAAGCCATTCGAGCTGTCGACCAATTAAATGAGTGGTATTCGCATCAAAGAATTGCTTCCGCCAACGAGCTTTACCTTTCCGTAACCAACGCCAAAGCATGGTTTTTAAGTCATCTTTAAACACTTCACGTGCGGCATAAATTAGCGATAACACCAAAATGAATGACGCGGTAATATCACCGAGCATACCGCGTGCTTTTATCAGCATCATGGTGACAAAAATCATCACAATGCCGGCAGCTGCGCCTGTCACCACTTTTTTTGTGCTTGCACCCAGCTCAATGGTTTTCTCACTCATCGTAACAGGGTATTCAATCAAACGTCGTAATAGCCGCATTTTATTCGACATACGGGTTGGATCTTCCATCGCTTTAGCCGAGTTATAATTATGCTTTATTCGGTGTTGTGTTTCAGATTCACAGATTTCAAGTAACGTTGTTTTAATGGCGTTGTAATCGTTGCCACGCGGAAGATGAGAAATTAACTGAAGGAAGCGCTGCTCAGTAAACCAAGACAGATAGTTATCAATATTCTCGTAATACTTAAGCAGCTTTTTGTCGGTTGGAATATTTCGACGTAAGCGCTTTAAAATACGCACCGAGATATTGGCAGATTCCTCAACATCTTCAAATGTCGGGTTATCATTTTGATTTAATAAATCATTGGTGGCTTTTTCTAGCGCGAGTGCATACTGATAAGCGTAAAGGCTTAAGCTTAAACGGTATTGTTCGATAGATAATTTTCCACGGCTGGCAAGGCGACTATGAACAAGAGGAAGGTGATTAATATCACTGAAATAAGTACGTTTACCGTGGATAGCGTTATGATAGAACTCTTCTTCAGAAATGATATTGGCATTTAAACCAAGCTCACCGGGAATGAAGATGTACATATCGAGCTGCCGATTGGTTGTTTCTTGAATAACATGGGATATTTTTAATTTATGCCCATCTTTTTTATCGACAGTGATCACTTATTGATATCCTCCAAGATCTACAACAATAACTTACTCTATTAATTTTAGAATAAGTTGGTTTTAAATATTACTGTTAACATATAAGTTTGCGCTGATAGCATGAAAAATCATCAAATAAATGCAGATAGGTCAGGCGTTGCGAACCAACATCACGTATAATGCAGCAATCTAAGCACAACACGTGCATTATAGCCGATTGATTAGCGAGATATAGCTAATTCATCATGCAGCTAATAAATTGATTGATAAAGATATTGAAGCAACATCACCAAACGCGTGTCGTTGCCTACGCAGAGAGTACCTGATACATGATTAGAATTGGAAAATACAACACACTAGAAGTCGTCAAACTAGTAGATTTTGGCGTATTTCTTGATGGTGGTGAAGACTTCGGTAATATCCTGTTACCTAAGAACTCAGTTCCAGCAGGTACCGAGCTAGGCGATAAGTTAAAAGTATTTATTTACTTCGATTCGAATGACGAAGTCATTGCTACAACAACGGAACCTTATGCACAAGTTGGCGATTTCGCAAAACTACGTGTAGTGGGTGTAACCAACATTGGTGCGTTTGTTGATTGGGGTTTAACGAAAGATTTGCTTATTCCATTTAGTGAGCAACGCCGTCGTTTAGAAGAAGGTCAAGAAGTGGTTATTCACGTATACACAGACAAAGCGTCTGGTCGTATTGTGGG
Organism: Photobacterium sp. GB-36; assembly: GCF_003026135.1. Lineage (NCBI taxonomy): Bacteria > Pseudomonadati > Pseudomonadota > Gammaproteobacteria > Vibrionales > Vibrionaceae > Photobacterium > Photobacterium sp. GB-36. Next base: position 21,172 of record NZ_PYNY01000025.1, read on the forward strand.
TACTACTAAATTTAACCGTTACTTAGATAAGACACCAGCAACTTACCAGATCGGTCAAGAAGTGCAGGTAATTATTGCTGAAGTAACAGATCTTGGTTTTAAAGCCGTGGTTGAAGGTAAACATTGGGGACTTTTCTTTAAAACAGAATCATTTGGTAAGCTATTTATTGGTAAAGCATTAAAAGCCTACATTAAAGAAATTCGTCCAGATGGTAAGTTAAACCTATCACTACAGAAAATGGGTAAAGATCGTGTTGACGATCTAGCGGATAAAATCTTAACCTCGTTAGAGCGTAAAGGTGGCTTTATCCCAGTAAGTGATAAATCAACTCCTGATGAAATCTTCCAAGTTTTCCGTACAAGTAAAGCGACCTTTAAGAAAACGATTGGTGGCTTATACAAGAAAGGGTTAATTGTTATTGAGCGTGAAGGTATCCGCTTAAACGACAACGACTAACAACTTGCTCGATAAATCGAGTAAAAGAAAACCGACACATGCTGTCGGTTTTTTATATCTAAAAAATAATAACTCACTGAAAAGTAGTATTAAATGCTTTCTTAGTCTTTTGACTTTAATGCTTTTTCAAACTTGGTAATATTCCAGCCAATTAACACCTGATCACCCACTTTTAAAACAGGGACAGATCTAGCGCCAGTACTATTAAATTCCTTTCTTCCTTTTGGTGAGCTGATATCAACCAAACGATAACTGTAGTTTTTATTTGTCATGTATTGTTGTGCATCTTTACAGTTTGAGCAGTTTTTCTGGCTAAATAAGACAATACGTTTCATTGGGATGTTTCTTTTATTTTAATATTTGCTGTAACTCTAACATAAATGAAATGAAAGATAGTAATGACAGAACAGTAGTTACAAGTGGTCTAAATCAAACAAGTTTTTAAGCCTGTTTACTTTTTCCTATCAGTAATAAAGAAGTGATACGGTAAAGGCATAGGTGATAACGCTGTAACTTATAGATTGCTTTGCAAATACGTATTTTATTTTGTTGAAAATATCAGCACATACATGCTTGTTAAATACGCTGATATTTTCGATTTTATTGCGTTAAAGCAAATTATTTTTTTTATATGGAAATAATAAAGCAGCATTTACAGCTAATGTTTTGATTTTTATGGGTTCGATTTTGTTTTTGGCTCAATAAGTTTAGGTGTATCACTCTTGGTGTAACAACTAAACAACAATGTGATGTTGCTTGTATTTTTAGTGTAAATACAATGCAACCCTCTTTTGGGTAACAACAAAGATCTCATGATTGCTTTATTAGGTATATTCGTTCTACTTTTACTCGCGTTTCTTATCTCAACGGATAAAAAGCGTATTCCTGTAAAAATGGTGTCTATCGCGTTTGCGTTACAAGTACTGTTTGCTTTAATTGTTTTATATATCCCAGCAGGTAAAACAGCACTTCAAGCTGTCAGCAATGGCGTAACGTACGTCACCGATTATGGTAAAGATGGTTTGTCATTTTTATTTGGTGGTTTGGCAACAGGTAGTATCGGTTTTGTATTTGCCGTTAATGTACTTGGTATTATTATTTTCTTTTCTGCACTGATTTCTATGCTGTATCACGTAGGCATTATGCAGAAAGTCGTTAATATTTTTGGTGGCGCACTGCAACGTATTTTAGGTACGGGTCGTGCTGAATCATTATCTGCTGGTGCCAACATTTTTGTCGGCATGTCTGAAGTCCCACTGGTTATTAAACCGTACTTAAAATCTATGGATGATTCACAACTTTTTGCGGTGATGACATGTGGTTTGGCTTCTGTTGCAGGCTCTACGATGGTGGGTTATGCCGCTGTTGGTGTTGATTTAAATTACTTGATTGCCGCTGCGTTTATGTCTGCGCCTGCTGGTTTATTAATGTCAAAAATCATTATGCCGCCAAGCGAGAATAAGCTATCAGCGAATGAAATTACCAGTGTTGAAATCCCTAAAGCAACCAATGTAGTTGAAGCGTTGGCTGATGGTGCAATGTCTGGCTTGCGTATGGCAGTGACAATTGGTGCAACATTGATTGCTTTTATCAGTGTTATTGCATTATTTAATGGCTTGTTAGGCGATATTGGTGAGTTCTTTGGTATTCATGGCTTAACGTTCCAAATGTTGATTGGTTACCTGTTTGCGCCAGTTGCACTTTTACTGGGTATTCCAATGAGCGAGGCGGTAACTGCGGGTTCGTTAATTGGTCAAAAAGTAGTGATGAACGAGTTTGTTGCTTTCATTGATATGATTAAAGTGCAGGATACCTTATCGCCACACAGCCTTGCTGTTGTTACTTTTGCATTATGTGGCTTTGCTAATATTACAACGCTGGCTATTTTGATTGGTGGTATGGGAAGCTTAATTCCTGAGCGCCGTCCATTTATTGCGAAATACGGTATCCGCGCAGTTGCGGCTGGTGTACTGGCAAACTTAATGAGTGCAGCGATTGTGAGTATTATTTTATTGCTCTAGTAGCAGAGTGAAAAATAGTATTGGATAAGAGAGCCGAATGAGTACTAGAAAAATAGTCACAGTCGGCTTTTTAATACCTGAAGAGTAAACGGTTTACTTTATCCCTTCTTCTTTAAAACGCTTGGTTATACGTTTTTGAATTTTCGGACCTAATTTCTGTCCAAATTCTTGTCCAACTAACATGCCTTCTTGATTGATAAGCGGCATTACTCGAATTAACTTTTTGCCAAATTCGGTATCGTTAATTTCAATCATTTTACGCAGTTCATCTTCAGTGAAATGCTTATTGTAGATTGGGTACATCATGGTTTTGAAGCTGTCGTTGATCACAAACTCTTCATCCATGATGGCACTGATCTCTTCTTCTACAATGTCAAACGCTTTGGGATTAATATCGGGCTTAGATTGCTTTAAGATCAATGTCATTTGCTGGGTGAATAAATCTGAATATTGCCTACCGACAGCAACGGCAGATTGCCCCGTTTGCGCTAATAGTTTATCTATCAGTAGTTTTTTTGAGACTGGAATGTCACCAGTGGCTGCAGAGACATTAAATGACAACGCAAGCAAGGCTGCTGCTAAGATCTTTTTACTAAATATGTTTATCCCGTAATTTATTTTTTGTATTAAGGTGTTTTAGCAAAAAAATGCTCGATATATAAATTTGAGCTTGAGTTGTGTGAAACCGATCGGCTAGGGGATTTAGAGGTAGTCGTTAGTAAAGCAGTGATGGGTGAAAGGAATTACCGCTGTATATTTCATGGATGGCATATACAGCGGATATGATCAATTAGCGCAAACTGAGCAAGTGGGTTGTTTCATTAACTTCATTTCTCGCCAGCTCATTGTGAGCGCATCTAGCATGAGCAGTTTACCTGTTAATGGTGTCCCCATGTTGGCAACCACTTTGATTGCTTCCATCGCTTGAACTGCACCAACGATGCCGACAACGGGCGACATAATGCCTGCTTCAACACAGCTTAATGTTTGTTGACCAAATAGGGCGCTTAAACACTGATAACACGGCTCGTTATCTTGGTACGTGTAAACACTGAGCTGACCTTCCATACGAATTGCTGCGCCGGAGATAAGCGGCGTTTTGGTTCTAAAGCATAGGCGGTTAAGTTGATTACGAGTATCAACGTTATCGCTACAATCTAAAACAATGTCGTGGCTTTCTATGAGTGGTAGTAACGCTTCATCGGTTAAGCGTTTGGCTATGGTCTCTACCGTAAGATATGGGTTAATACGACATAACGCTTCTTTTGCAGAATCGACCTTTAATAGGCCAACCGTAGCATCATGGTGTAACACTTGACGCTGAAGGTTAGAAACTTCAACCTTATCATCATCAATCAGGGTTAGTTTACCCACACCAGCAGCGGCTAAATATTGCGTAGAAGCACAGCCTAAGCCTCCAGCACCAAGGATAAGCATAGAAGAAGACTTTAATGCTTCTTGCCCTTCAAAATCAAACTGACGCAAAATGATTTGGCGGTTATACCGCAGCATTTCATCATCTGTCAGTTCAACGTTATTTGTGTTTTCTGTTGTCATTAGAAATACCGTTTGCTTAGTACAAGGTGTGGTTGAAGATTTCGATAGTCACATCTTCACCCGCTTGAACACGACCACGATCTTGCTCTAGTACCACAAAGCAGTTAGCAAGGTGCATTGAACTAAAGGCACCAGAGCCTTGATTGCCTGTTGTTGCTACTTCTAATTGACCTTCAACGTTAATGCTGTAAATACCACGTTGGAAATCGGTACGACCAGGGCGTTTTTTAAACATTGTTGTCGCTTTTGCTTTTACACGAACAGGCGGTTGGTATTGGCTGTTACCTGCTAGTTTCGCCAGCATAGGTTGTACTAGTTGGTATAAAGTCAGCATTGCTGATACTGGGTTGCCCGGTAGGCCACAGAACCAAGCATTATTGATTTTACCAAACGCGAAAGGTTTACCCGGTTTCATGGCGATTTTCCAAAAACCGATTTGGCCTTCTTGATCCAAAATATCTTTGGTGTAATCCGCTTCACCGACACTAACGCCACCTGATGTGATTAATACGTCGGCTTCTGTTGAGCCTTTTAAAAATGCGTCACGCAGTTTTTCAGGGCAGTCCGGAATAATGCCTAAATCTAACACTTCACAACCAAATTTTTCTAGTAGAGCGCGAATACCGTAGCGATTGCTGTCGTAGATTTGACCAGCTTCTAGTGTTTCGCCTACTGGACGTAATTCGTCACCAGTAGAAAAGAAAGCCACTTTCGGGCGGTGGTACGTTTCAAGCTCTGCAATACCAAGTGATGCAAGTAAAGGCATTTCACGCGCAGTTAAACGTGTACCTGTTACTAGCACAGTTTCACCAAGGCTTACGTCATCACCAATTGGGCGCACGTTATCGTTCGCTTTTGGCTTGATATTAAAAGTGATGTTCTCACCATCAACAGACGTTTCCTCTTGCATAATCACGGTATCTGTACCGGCAGGCATTTCAGCACCCGTCATAATACGGATACATTGACCTTGCTGACATTTACCTTCAAATGGAACACCAGCGAAAGATTTACCCGCTAAAATCAATGTATCTGTATTTGCTAAGTCTTCAGCACGAAGCGCGTAACCATCCATTGCCGAGTTCGCAAATGGTGGTACGTTGATAGGCGAAAGAATATCTTGCGCTAGCACTAATCCCATTGCATCGGCTAATGCTACCGTTGATGTTGTAGTTGTAGAGGAAACTTGCTCAAGAATATTTTCAATGGCAGTTTCAACGGGCATAAGGCCTGGTACGTCGCAGCATCCCATAATGGTATCCATCTCGTTATTGTTTAATTTGAATCATAGTGGCTTTGAAGCAAGAGCATCAGTAAAATGATAAATATTAATAGCCCTTCAAACCACGTATTAAATCGCTTAATTATGATTTTACCCTTTATTGTTAAGGGCTGTAAGGGATTGATTATGCCAAAATTAGGCCAATTGGACTAATCCCTAATAAATGGGAGGTGTAATTATTTTCATTTGGAGGTATTCTGCGTATGTTTTTAGCGCTGGCGAGCGAAAACAGGCTTGTTTTATTGCATTTCAGCCTGTGCCAGTTGGAGGAAAAGAATGACAGCATTAAGTGAATCTGCAGTACTAGTTCGTGATGCATTAGCAGCCCGTGGTCTTGAAACCCCAATGGTTGAACAAGATGTTAGCCGCGAAGAGAAAAAAGAAAAGATTGAATACCACATGCGTGAGATCTTATCGTTACTCGCGCTAGATCTGACTGATGATAGCTTGGTTGAAACCCCACACCGCATTGCGAAAATGTACGTTGATGAAGTGTTTTCAGGTTTAGACTATGCCAATTTCCCTAAAATCACCGTCATTGAAAATAAAATGAAGTGTGATGAAATGGTGCGAGTTAAAGACATCACGTTAACCAGTACGTGTGAGCACCATTTAGTAACGATTGATGGTAAAGCGACGGTTGCTTATATTCCTCGTGGGAAAATTATTGGTTTATCCAAAATTAACCGTATTGTTCGTTTCTTTGCTCAGCGCCCACAAGTTCAAGAGCGTTTAACACAACAAGTGTTAGTCGCACTTCAAACATTATTAGAAAGTGATGATGTCGCAGTTACGATTGATGCAACGCATTATTGCGTAAAAGCGCGTGGTGTTATGGATGCAACCAGTGTAACCACAACCACAGCGCTTGGTGGTATTTTTAAGAAAAATTCAGCGACACGTGCAGAGTTCTTAAACGGTATTCGATAAATAATAGTTTACGCTATTGTTGAAATTTAAAACAAAAACAACGTGCGCTATTAATAAATGAACAGAAATGCTAGTCCTTTATTGACTAGCATTTTTTTTATCTCATACTGCTGAATTATCGATTTTCTGGCTTATATATTAAAGGTCGCAGATGGATTTAATTAAACTTTCTCGTATAAGTATGAAACACTTAATTACCTTGCACGTAATGCTAGATACGCTAAGTGTTACGGCATGTGCAGAGCGATTATGTGTAAGCCCTTCTTCCGTTAGTAAAACACTCAGCCAATTACGTGACAATCTCAATGACGAACTCTTTTATCGTCATGGTAATAAGCTAATTTCTACTCCTTTAGCTCGTAGGCTAGGCCCTACGGTTCACCAAATGATCAGTGATATGAATCAGATCATGACCAAAGAAGCGTTTCAGCCAGAAGAGTATGAAGGGAGTTTTTCACTTGCGATGCGGGAAAGTACTTTTGAATTAATCGCCGGTGGTCTTTATGCCCATGTTCTAAAAAAAGCGCCGAATGTCCGTTTTGATATTTGGTCGAAAGACAGCATTGGTTTTGATGGTTTAACCAAAGGCATATTGGATTTTGTGATTTTGCCACACGATCTTAGCCAGCCACCATTGATGCAAAATAACTTAGTATGGCAGACCTTGTTTACCGATGAGATGGTTTGCTTAATGGCGCATGATCATCCTCTTGCCGATAAAGAGCTGACAATAGAAAATTATTTAAATTGTGGTCATATTGGTATTTTGGATAGTGATTTAAGTGTGCCATTTTTTGAGATGCAATTAACGCAACAGCATCATAAAAGAAAAGTGGTGGTGAATGTCGCAGACTTTGGTGGTGCAGCGACGATGTGTCATAACAGTAATTTGTTATTTACCTGCTCTAAACGTTGGGCAAGTACGGCATTACAGTCTAAAGCACTTGTTGAAAAGCCGTTACCGTTTAATTATGGCAAGGTTGCTTATAGTTTGGTGTGGCATCAACCGAGCATGAATGATCCTGCTCTTCGTTGGTTACATCAGCAAATTTTAATTCTTTGTGGCGTTGAAGATAAAACAGCAGAGATTGATTTATAAAGTCTCACTTCAAAAGATACGTTAAGAAGTGAGGATCTAAAGAAAACGAAACTCCGACTGCTGAACGACTTAATTAATTATGTCGCTATGATCAGCAGACGGAATATCTAAATTTTTGATTTAATAAATAGCAGGAGTCAGTAAGTTTTTCACGCCACGCTCTGATAGTTCGTTAGCTAATTGATTAATCTCTTCTTGGTTACACTCATCCCAGTTGAGTGCATCACCTACCACACCATGATGCCTAAACGCATTGAGCTTTATTTTCACACTGCTTGAAAAGGGACGTAAGTAATACGCTACTTTTTCTATCTGCTCTATAAAATCAGTTGTATTCGGAATATGCAACAGTCTAATTTCGTGTAATTTGTTTTGAGCATGAAGAAAGTTCATCGTTTCAAAAACGCGGTGGTTACTTCGGTTGGTTAACCATTTATGCGTTTCATCGTGCCATGCTTTTAAGTCAATCATCGCACCATCAAGGTAGGGGGTAAGGTGTTTCCAACCCGTTACGCTTAAACTGCCATTACTGTCTATCATGCATGTTAAATGTTTCAGTGAAGCCGTCGTTTTTATTAAACGAAATAGCGAAATAATAAAAGGTAAATTAAGTGATGCCTCGCCACCAGAAACGGTAATACCATTAATAAATAACCTATTTTCATGAATTTTTTCAATTAATTCAGAAACTGACATCGTTATGGTTTTAGGGCTCGCTTGTCGAGGGCAAGCCTCAATACACTTATCACATTCAGTGCATAATGCTTGATTCCATGCCACTTTCGTTTTTTCATTTTCCGTATGAATAGCTTGTAACGCTTGCGTTGGGCAGTGCTTAATGCAGTCTGCACAATGGTTACAAAGACCGATGGTTTGTGGGTTATGGCAATTTTTGCAGTTGTAGTTACATCCTTGAAAAAAAATCACCATTCGGTTGCCGGGTCCATCAACGCACGAAAAATTAAGTATCTTACTAATAGTGGCTGAAATCATTTACTTGTTAACTCTTAATTCTCAATAGAGAGATGTGAATAATGAGGTGTTTGCTCGTGACTTAACACACGAGGTAGACGTTTTAAAATGTCGGTTTGTTCGCTGGCTTCTGAGCCTAACCACGTTGTATTGGTACGTGAACCGGCCTCTTTGAATTTAGCAACATCAGATAGCTTAATCATATAGCCCGTTACTCGAACAAGATCGTTTGAGTGAACGTTTACGGTAAACTCACGAAACCCCATATTTAATGCGCCTTTACATAAGGTAACCATGGCGAGTGGATTTTGTTTGATTGTTTCATCAATGGTTAAAATATCGCTGATACCTGATAGGTAATACTGATGATGTGCAGCCAGCGCTTTAATGTGCAAAACAGGATCAGGCTCTGTACCATAAGGAATACGGATCCCTGGTGTTACGTTTTGATCGCTGCTAATACCACCTTGCGAGTGCAATAGTGCTCGCTGGCTATAACCATATTTCACTGGTGTATTCGTGACAATGTCACTTAATAGTTGAGTGATAGATAATGCTAATGCATTGGCTGAATCACTGTGGCCATATTTTTCTGTTGAGCCTGATTTCTCCAATAATAAATTGACTGCTTCTGCCATACCGTAGATACCAAACATTGGGGCAAAACGGTTTTCATCAATCAATTGTTCTTGTACTAAAAAGCTAGTAAAGAAGTTTGATTCTTCATGAAGAAATGCTGAACGCGCTTCAATAAGTCCGAAAGTCATTTGGCAATAATGCGGTAGCACTTGGTTGATGAAGTTATCTACATCTGTTGCTTTTTCTGCCGCCGCTTTTAAGTTTAAGCGTACAAGTGTATTTGCGCCGCCTGCTAACGGTAGTGAGTTGTAGCAACTAACAATACCAAAGCCTTGTTTACCAAATGTATCTTTAAACATTGGGTAGTTGGCAATATGGGGTTTACTGCATTCACAAATATTTTGGCAAGCTTGTTCGAGTAAAGATATTGGTGATACTTCAGCGTCGTACATAAAAGTGAGATTAGGCGCGACTTGCTTAAGCTCTGCATCAATTTTTAAAATAGTACGGCAAATAATGTTATCAGTTGGACCAATATTGGCATGCATAAACGCATCGGGTAGGGTGCGGTCGAGCATAATCCAAAAACGCTTTAGCTTGTTGTAAATATCAGTTTCAGATTCACTATTTACAAACGGTAACAATAAATCATCAAGTTGACCGATATAAACAGGGTAGTTAGTTACAGATGGTACGTGATGATAAATAATGGTGAGCGCATTGAGCGCGTCATCCAGATTTTTTGCGGGCTCTAGCTCTAAATAGCTTGAACCATTCTGTAAGTATTTAGCATAGTCGGGCAGTATGTAGCGAGGCTTAAAAGGCGCATTACCTTCGAACATATCACAGATAATTCCTTCATTTTTTGCTTCTAAAATTTCGTCACTTACTGGCATATAGTCTACAATTGCTTCAGCTTCGAGAGAGAGAAACAATGTTTTTTGTTTCGGGCTTAATGTAGAAGAAGAAATAATCTGTTTTATTTTGGAATGTAATGACATTGCAAGTACCGTGTATTGTTATAATTTAGTGGCACTTTAGATGAGATTAACAATTTCCAGAAGTGAAAAAGAATTAACGTATGTTTTCCAAAATGGAAAAGCGAATGACATAAGGGATGAATATGAAAAAGTGGACAGTTTTATTCGCTGTTATCGGTTTGGGTATCGCATTAGTTGGGTGTAATAAAGAAGAGCAAAAACAACCAGAACAACCCAAAAAAGAAGCGGTTGGTATGGCGAATCCAGCTTCTGTTTACTGTGAGGAGCAGGGTGGGAAACTTGAAATTAAAAAAGAAGAAAAAGGTGAAGTGGGATATTGTCACTTAGCGGATGGTAAAGTTGTAGAAGAGTGGGCTTTCTATCGCGAAAACAATAAGTAGCTTTATTTTTGAGCATAATTGAGACGAACTCACTATAAAATGCCGATTAACTTGCGCTAATAGATATTTTAGATAAATGGTGTTTTTATGAACACCATTTCAAATAATGTTTTTTTTATCTTTTAAATCAAGGTGATATTTGTATTAAATGTGTGATACTCAGTATAAAAAATCCTGTTAGGGTATATTTAACGTTTAAAGTTACGTTATTTGAATTGTATCGTGATTAAAAATTTGTCTAAATATACCGATATTGGCCTTTATACAGGTTATTTTGTTTGTGTGCCGTATATAAGCGTTACATGGTTGTAAATGAACGTTTAGTTATTTTAATACGGATATCTTTCTTCTTTTATTTGATAAGGATCGCTTTGAAGATGTTTAATTCTCAGCGTGTTGTCACTCAGTGTTTCAGCAAGCTTCTTGTTTTATCTTTGATTCTTCCGAGTAGTGCTTTTGCTATTGAATTAGCACACATTGCACCACATAACTATGTGAACATTACAGGGCCGGATAAAGATACTGTTGTGTTTCCTCCTGTAAATGATAGAGAAGCTCCTGCAACGAGTACAGGTAGTGTGGATTGGTCTTCTTTAAACAATCAAACAGTGTTTAGCACCAAAACACTTTGTGCTGACTCGGTGAATAAGGTTTGTTTTAAGTCTCAAATAGAACAAGCGTATACTGAGAATAAGTTTTATCCTTTTTGGCAAAATAAAGCACTGCGAGATGAGTTTGAACTACAGTTAAAAGCCGTTGTAGATACAAAAATGCTACCGGGTTTATCCCAACGTCTTTCCGAACTGAATAAGCTTAAGAGTGAAAATAACGAGCAAGCTTATGACTTATTAGCGACTGATACCTATTATGTGTATCGCGCATTCCAAAACTACATTACAACTCACCGTGATGTACTGTTCTTGTCTAAGCCTATTAACATGAGTAAGCCGATGAGCAAATATGCCGATGGCGTTAATGTTTATCCGATGACACTTGCGAGACTTGAGCAATTACGTCCTGGTTATATTGCATTTAAACCAACAATGGATGCGATTGCCAAATACCTGAATTTACCCGCGCATACTTTAACATCATCGAACTTTAAGCAGGTTTATCGCAAAGGGGCAACACTGCCTAACGGGCATGAGTTGATTAAAGTATTGTATACCCTTGGTGATATGGATCAGACAGATTACGACCGTTTATCACTTGAACATCAGATCACCAATTCTGGTGCTGTTTTTGAAAGCTTAAAAGCATTCCAAAAACGTCATGGTTTAGCAAGTGATGGTATTATTGGTGAGGCAACTGTTCAGCAACTTGTTATGCCTTATGCGGATATTGCGCGTCGTTTAGCATTGAATACGCTACGTGTGGCTACCTTAAATAAGTATAATGAAAATCGTCCTCATATTTGGGTTAACATTCCTAACTATAAGTTAGAAGTGTTTGATAAAGGTAACATCGTATTTGAATCTAAAGTCATTGTCGGTCGTGATAGCCGTCCTACAAACTTATTCTCATCGGCTATTACGACTATGGTTGTAAACCCATACTGGAACGTACCGATTACAATCAAGCAGCATGATGTTATCCCAAAAGTGAAGCACAATATTGATTATTTAAAGCAGCATAATATGCAGATTTTAAATAGTTGGCGTGATCGTACTGTGATTTCACCAACGAGTATTGACTGGGCGACGGTGAATCCAAAAACATTTCCGCATGAGTTTCAGCAAGGTCCTGGTCCTCGTAATTCACTTGGTCGTGTTAAGTTCCTTATGCCAAATGATTACGCTATTTTCTTGCACGATACTCCTTCACGCGGATTGTTTAGCAAAACTAAGCGTGATTTAAGCTCTGGTTGTGTACGTGTTGAACGTGCTTATGATCTTGCTAATTATGTAATTGAGTACCAAAATCGTGGAAACATTCCAGAATTTAAACAAATGTTAGATGCGAAAAAGCAAAAAACCGTGAGTTTATCTAAGCGGATTGGTGTCGATTTTGTCTATCTCACGGCATGGGTTGATAATAATGGTAAAGTACAAATGCGTGAAGATATCTACGGTTATGACTCGCCAAGTGCAAATAAGATTAAAAATAAATTTATTACGATGAAAGATTTTGTTAAAAATTAAGTCGTAATTAAAGATAAAAACCAGCACTAGGTTGCTGGTTTTTTTATACTTAAAATACGTGATACTCATCAGTTTGGGTAATGAAATCATGATAAATACTAGGTTAAGCGCACCATACTCGTTACTATAAGTGTGCCTGTAATCACTAATAAAGAAGGTTAACGTGTTAAAAGCTATTTTTCTCGATATGGACGAAACCTTGTGTGCAACGTCTTTAGCTGACAAACATGCCGCGAACGAGCTGAAATTATATGTCAGTAATTTGTACCCACAATTAAATGTAGACATGTTTTTAGAACGCTATATTGCAGGTGTATATAAAAAACTCAATGATGAATTACCTGAGCTAGTGCCACTAATATCCGATGAGCTTCTCTTCCGCCAAAACCTTATTTTAGTTTTATTTAAAGAGCAGGGCATTGAGTTATCTTTTGATGCTGCAGTCGCTATTCAAGCATGCTTTGATCAATCTCGTATGGCTAGCTTTGATTTTTTTCCTCAGATGAAAGAAACGCTGTTGGCATTGCGCAAATCATATCAATTGGTTGTTATTACCAATGGTCCGGTTTTTTCACAACATCCAAAGTTGGCCGCAACAGAAATGCAGCAATATGTTGATCATATTATTGTGGGTGGGGAAGAGCCTGAGGAAAAACCGGCAGTAAGTATTTTTGAAAAAGCACTAAACTTGGTGAACTGTAAACCTGAAGAAGTCATCCATATGGGGGATTCATTGGCGGCAGATATTATAGGTGCTAAAAATGCAGGTATTAAGAGCGTATGGGTTGATACCCAAAAAGACAGCGATCATCAGCAATTAGCGCTGATTAAACCTGACTATATTGTTACTAACCCTGTTGATATTCAAACTATTGTTGCTAAATTGGCTTAGACAATAAAGATAAAAAACGCCACAGACACCTGTGGCGTTTTTTTTACTTTTTATTCATGATTGATAGGCGTTTGTTCGTCGTTACGTGTTTTCCATAGCGATGCGCCAATGGCGATGGAAATAGTAAGAACAATGACACACAGTGATACCGCTGTTGGGATAGCCCAAGCGGTACCGACTAAAAGCATCTTCAAGCCAATGAAGCTTAGAATAAATGCCAGTGCGACACGTAGGTAGCAGAAACGCGTTAACATACCCTCAAGTACGAAATACAGTGAGCGTAAGCCTAGTAATGCAAATACGTTAGCAGTAAGCACCAAGAACGGTTCACGTGTTACCGCAAAGATCGCAGGAATAGAATCGAGTGCAAACATGACATCGGTAAGCGCGATCACTGCAACCACAACAAGTAATGGTGTCGCTAACCAACCATGCTCTCCTTTAACGAACATTTTATGGTCGTGATAATCATCTGTAACTTTAAAGAAGCGTTTTACAATACGTACCGGTAACGCATCTGAGAAGTCTTCTTGTTCTTCTTCATCTTCTTTCCAGAGTTTGAAGCCAGTGTAAAGAAGGAAAACGGCAAAGATGTACATAACCCAATGGAAGTCATCCAAGAGTTGAGCACCGACTGCGATCATACCACCACGTAAAAAAAGCGCACCGACAATGCCGAGCATTAATACGCGCGGGCGTAAACGCTCAGGTACCATAAATTGGCCAAAAATTAGGGCGAAAACAAATAAGTTATCAACACTTAATGATTTTTCTAATAAGTAGCCCGTGACAAAAGCAGTTGCTGCTTTTGAATTACTGTAGGTACTTTCTGGTGCCATCAACTGCCAATTGAAGTAGATAAACACCGCAAATAAGAAAGCGAGAAAAACCCAGAATACACTCCAGATAGCTGCTTTCTTGATGGAAATCTTACCACCACGTGTTTGATACAAATCCAACGCAAACATTAACACTGTTAATACAGCGAACCCTTCATAGCTAAAAAGGCTCATAGAGTCTCTCCTAAAAATCGACCTTAAAGCGATAACGTATTGTTATTTTATAAACTAAATAATAAATATTAGTTTTTTATAAGTATAAAGTTATATGCCTATAAAAAGGCAATATAGTTTGGCAACAATATGTTATCGCATAAAGATTAAAAACGCGGAAGGCAGGGTAAAAGGGTGTTTCACAATCAACCTTACGCGCATTAAAAACTCAAACCTCTGAGTGTTTGAGTATGACTGCACCAATGTGCAAGCGATAATGGCATTGGTCTCGTCAAAATGGTGCATGAATAATAATGCAAATCCATTCACGGCTGCCGGAAGTGTAAACTTCGAGATGACGACAGACGAACAATTGTGACTACTCCCCAAAACAAGGCGATTTTAGTCTTGTATTGACAAATTTTCCAGTCGTTTTTCAAAATGATTACCATATAAAGCAGTTATATAATGGCACAGCGTTTTTAAAGGTAAAATTACGCGCTTAAATATATCGATTGATTGTTATTCTCAATAACCTGATCGAATGGTTAAGCATTTTTTTTTGTGTATTAAAGGAGATCTTGGGGTATTGCTACCACAGAATATATGGTCACGTAACATGCTTAATCATAAATGAGTAGTGATAATAAAAGGTTTCTTGTTGTTAAATCTTTGTTTTGAAAGTGTTTTTTGTAATGTTAAATCAAATGTTTTATGTGACGATAATCACAAATCAAGGTTGGGTGATTTAGTTTGTTATTCTACTAGTCGTATAGTGATAAGGACATTAAGTTAATGCTAGAAGATGTTATGTTTCTACCTAAGGATAGTTATGGAAACAATGTTGAACACATCAGAAAAAGAGCAAATCATATTTGATTACACGCATTTCCTCTCGCTTCTTTGTAATCAAAAATGGACATTTATTGATGTTGTAAAAAACATCATTTCATCTTTTGAATTAAATATTAAAACAGGCACATATTCACAAATAAGCCCCGCAGAAAAGTTACATCAACAGGCGTTAAAAGTATTATCAAGCAGTGCCAGTGATACGCAGAATATTATTCGATTATTATTATTATCACGAAATGAAGGTATAAAAAGTATTTTATTATTATTACCTTTTGCTTTAGAAGAAGAGCAATTAAAAAAAATAGAACAAAAAGGAAAGTGTAAATTAGAAAAAGAAAATGGAAACAATGAAAGGTTACTCATAACCTTATTATGAAATAATAGATAAAGAAGGTGTTGGCAGGCACCTTCTTTATATGTATTTTTTATTAAAATTACCAGAATAGCCAAGTAAATATTGTTAGAAATGCAATACATAAGATATTGAGATAAATACCAACACGCATCATTTCTTGTTGTTTTATATAGCCTGTACTAAATACGATCGCATTAGGTGGTGTCGCAACAGGCAGCATAAAGGCACAAGAAGCCGCGATAGCAATAAGAGCTGATAACACAACAGGCGATACACCTAATGCTTCTGCAACGGTTGCAAATACAGGGATTAACAGCGCTGCGCTGGCAGTATTACTTGCAAACTCGGTGAGAAAAACAACAAAGATAGCAACAACTAAAATAGTAAGGAATAAACCCGCTTGGTTTAAAAACGTACTTAACTCTTGTGCTAAGAAGACACTTGTTCCCGTGGCTTTTAATATATTGCTCAAACAGATACCGCCACCAAATAGAATAAGTACACCCCAGTCTGTTGATTTTTGAATATCTTTCCAGCTAACCACGCGTGATACACATAATAATACGATGGCGCTTAAGGCAACCAGCGTATCAAATTTAGCGAACCCACCTAAAAATGCGTTAATAGGTTTGCTGAAAATCCAACAGCTAACTGTGAGAAGGAAAATAGCTAGAGTAAGAAATTTTCCTTTTGTCCAAGTGACAGGAGTGTGGTCAATCTCAAAGGTGTGATTTAAATTTGGTTTTAGAAGAATATATAACAGACCAACGGTTAGCGGTAACAAAAAAAGACTCACAGGTATGCCAAAGTACATCCACTCGGTAAAGTTTAATCCTGCTTCTGCGGCTGCAATGGCATTAGGAGGGCTGCCGACAATCGTGGCAATGCCGCCAATACTGGCACAATAAGCAATACCAAGCAGGGTAAAGACATAAGTGTTATGACCTGTTTTACTATTAACCTTATTTAATACCCCTAGTACTAATGGCAGCATCATTGCGGTAGTGGCTGTATTACTTATCCACATTGATAGCCCTGCTGTTACACCAAATAGCATTAATACGGCAACAGACATTTTACCTTTTGCAGCTACTAGCACTTTATCTGCAATGACTTGATCGAGTTGCTGTTTATGCAATGCTGCAGCTAACGCGAAGCCTCCAAGAAAGAGAAATATAATTGGATTAGAGAAGTTTGCTAATGCTTGCTGAGTTTGAAAAACACCAAAGAATACGGCGAGTAAGGGAACGAGAATGGCAGTGACACTGACATGTAATGCTTCAGTTAACCAGAGCACAGCGATAAAGCTTAATATACTAAGCCCTAATGTGATATTAGCTTCAAATGGTAGCGTGTTTAGTAGCGTTAAAAACAAAAGTATATCTGCAATGATAATTAGACTATTACGATTCAATATCCATTGTTTAATCGTGAGTGTGAGCGCTGTCATAGCGTTTCTCCAATAGCAAGGCCAGTAGTTAATGCATCTAGTTGCGCTGCTAATATAAGGCTTGTTAACGAAAGAATTTGAGACTTATGTATATAATCGGTTAATTTTTGGTGATAATTAAGTGATTTTGTTATTTCTAGACGATTGAAATAAAAAGATATTTTATTGTTTATTCGAAGGTTAAGAAAATAGAGCAATATCATTCTATCAATGACTAATAATTTAGGTGTTGATCACAAAGAATCGCCGCTATAACTTTTGTAGCCTGTGCTAATATGTTTTCCGACAAATTATTGACGCAAAGATGGGCAGTAAAATGGCAGGGATGCAGAGACAGACTAAACGTACAGAGTTAAAAAAGAAGATGAAAACCGACGTTTTTCATCATATGAAAGATGTAAAGCATAGGTTTATGAAGATGATGAGAGATAAAAGCTAAAGACAGGTTAAAAATATAAGCCAGTGAAATCACTGGCTTTATGTTTTACTTTGAAGTGTTACTTTTTGTCACTGCTAAATTATCTAACTGCTTTTGACTATTAATAGCTGAAGATGGTGCTGTATCATCACTGATAACAGTGGAAGGTGCGGGTTTTATAATAGGTTCTTTAGGGCCTAGAAACTTAGGCTGAACATTCAGTATAAACAGATCACTCAATGCTTTAACACGAGCAAGTACTTCTCGAATACGGATTTTAAGTTGTGCCGTACCATTTGGCTCATGTACCGCCAAACATGTAGCTTTTATGTTATAACTGTCAGCAATAAATAGGGCGCGCTCGCAGTGGAATTGTTGGGTAATAATTGTAAAGTTATCCGTTTCAAACACTTCTTTTGCGCGGACGATAGAATCAAGCGTTCGAAACCCAGCATAATCTAAAACAATTTTGTCATCAGGAACACCTGCTTTTAATAAATCTCGTTTCATCGTCCAAGGTTCATTATATGAGCGGTGTGCATTGTCACCACTGAGTAAAAAATAATCTATTTTACCTTGTTTAAATAAATCTAATGCTGCTGTAATACGATATTCATAATATGGGTTTAGTGTCTTAGCTATATATTTACTTGTTCCAAGAACTAATCCCACAGAATGTTTGGGTACTGTAGAGATATCATGATAAATGCGATCAGATGTACGAGCTGAAACCCAACGATCAAATAACAATAATGTTGAAACAAATAAGATACAGATAACTGCAGAAATACGGATGAAGTTGAGCAGTTTCATAATTATCCACGAAAGTACAAAGTTCTTATCTTATATCTTACCCTAATCATTTAATAAAATGTTTATTAATTAAGAGGTAAATGTCTGCGTATTGTCATTTTACCTTATGACTGCTGAAATAATATTCAATAACGAGTAAAGGCGCAGTATTACTTACATCAAAAAAAGGTGCCAGATTGGCACCTTTTTTAAACTGAGGTTTAGAACGAAGTTCGTTTGTAACGACGATATTCTGATTTCCAGAAGTTAGCATCGATTTTTTCACGGATACGTTCATCGGAGTTTTTCGGTGCTTTATGTTGTTCTACCGCTTTCTTCGCAACGGCAAAAGCAATTTTACGTGAGACTTTCTGAATATCTTCTAATGGCGGTAATAGTGGGCCATGTCCATGAATAGCAAGTGGAGAACACTCCGCTAAGGCCTGACTACTTTCCATTAGCATTTCATTGGTAACACGGCGAGCATTAATGGCTAATACCCCTAAACCAATACCTGGGAAAATGTAACTGTTATTACATTGTGCGATTGGATAAGTTTTACCTTCATAAATCACAGGCTCAAATGGTGAACCTGTTGCAACAAGTGCATTACCATCCGTCCAACGGATCAAATCAAACGGTGTTGCTTCAACGCGGCTGGTTGGGTTGGAAAGTGGGAAAATGATAGGGCGTTCGCAGTGCGCGTACATTTCACGGATCACGTCTTCACTAAACAGTCCCGGAACACCAGATACACCGATTAAAATCGTTGGTTTTGCATTACGCATAACATCAAGGAGTGAGATGTTATTATCTGCCACATCCCAATCTGCTAATTGTGCATTTTTCTGAACAAGAGCTTGTTGGAAGTTGAGTAGATTTGGCATGCCATCAATGAGTAGGCCCCAACGGTCAACCATGAATACTTGACTGCGCGCTTGTGCATCAGAAATACCTTCAGACACCATTTGTGCAATAATCGCTTCTGCAATCCCACAACCTGCCGAGCCTGCACCAAGGAAGGTTACACGCTGCTCAGACAGTTTATTGCCTGCTGCTTTACATGCCGCAAGTAAAGAGCCAACAGTTACCGCTGCTGTGCCTTGAATATCATCGTTAAAGCAACAAACTTTATCTTTGTAACGCTCAAGTAAAGGCATTGCATTTTTTTGTGCGAAATCTTCAAATTGAATTAATGCTTCAGGCCAACGTTGTTTTACGGCTTGGATAAATTCATCAACAAACGCATCGTACTCTTTTCCGGTAATGCGGGTATGGCGCCAACCCATGTACATGGGATCAGATAAACGTTGTGGGTTATTGGTACCAACATCAAGAACAACAGGTAAAGTATAAGCTGGGCTGATACCACCACATGCGGTATATAAAGAAAGCTTACCAATTGGAATGCCCATACCACCGATACCTTGATCACCTAAACCAAGGATACGCTCACCATCGGTTACAACAATCACTTTAACGTTCTGACGAGACGCGTTGTTCAGCATGTCTTCAATACGATCACGGTTTGGGTATGAAATGAATAGACCACGACCACGACGGTAAATATTTGAGAAATCCTCACACGCAGATCCCACTGTAGGGGTATAGATGATTGGCATCATTTCTGTTACGTGATTTTCTACCAAACGGTAAAACAAGGTTTCATTGGTGTCTTGGATATTTCGCAGATAAATGTGCTTATCCATATCGTTATCAAACTTTAGGTATTGCTGATAAGCACGTTCTGTTTGTTCTTCAATAGATTCAATAGCTTCAGGAAGAAGCCCTTCAAGGTTAAAGAACATACGTTCTTCGACAGAGAATGCACTACCTTTGTTAAGAAGAGGTGTTTCAAGTAGTGCAGGACCTGCATAGGGGATATATAAAGGTCTTTTATCGTTGTTCATGCAAATAGACTCTGTAGCTAGAAGATTAAAATTGAAAACAAGTGCAAGTTTTCAGTTGGTCACTAATGCTAGAACGTCAAAGATAAGAATACAAAGGGTATGATCACTTATTTTGAAAGTTGAGCCATATTATTTGTGAAAATGCTGTTTTTTAAATTGATACTTGGTTTTAGTGACGTTTTTTGGCGAGTTAATGATGTAATTAGTTTATATGCGTGAACGCGTGCAATATTTTATAAATCATTTTTTTGAACAATATCGTCTCGTCACAACGGTATACTCAATTTAAAAATATTGACCAACGATGGGGGAGATTAACAAGACATTTACGCAAGGAGATGTGTCATAAATCACTATTTAGCGAAGGCTTCAGTGTTGTTTCGATTGATTATTCTACGTTAGGATTCATAGCAAAATAAATGAGTAAAGCAGTATAGCCACTTATTGATAATCAGTAAGTGGCTTTTATCTATCTAGAAATTGAGTCGATCAGTAATGCCAAGGGAAGCGGCTAAAATCTTGATCGCGTTTTTCTAGGAACGCATCACGACCTTCTTGTGCTTCTTCTGTACCGTAAGCAAGACGCGTTGCTTCACCAGCAAACAGTTGCTGACCGACTAAACCATCATCTGGAAGGTTGAAACCGTATTTTAGCATACGCATTGCTGTTGGTGATTTACTTGTGATTTCTTTACCCCAACGAAGCGCTTCTTCTTCTAGTTCAAAGTGATCAACAACCTTGTTCACCATGCCCATTTCATAGGCTTCTTGTGCGCTGTAATTAAAACCACAGAAGAAGATTTCACGGGCACGTTTTTGACCGATCATTTTAGCCAGATACGCAGAGCCGTAACCAGAATCGAACGACGCAACATCAGGATCGGTTTGCTTGAATATGGCATGTTCTTTAGATGCCAGCGTTAAATCACAAACAACGTGTAAGCTATGACCGCCGCCAACAGCCCAACCGGGAACAACCGCGATAACGACTTTTGGCATAAAGCGGATCATGCGTTGTACTTCTAGAATATGAAGTCGACCCATACGCGCAACGTCAGCAGTACCCGCTTCTTCGCCTTCATATTTATAGCCATCTTTACCACGAATACGTTGATCGCCACCCGATGAGAATGACCACTGGCCTTTATGAGATGGGCCATTACCCGTTAGTAATACACAGCCTACATCAGACCATTGACGAGCGTGATCGAGTGCGGTGAAAAGCTCATCAACTGTTTTGGGACGAAATGCATTAAGGCAATCAGGACGATTAATTGCGATACGAACAGTACCCTGATCTTTGGCGCGATGATAAGTAATATCTTCAAAATCAAAGCCTTCAACTTCGTTCCAAAGCTCAGGATTAAATATGGTTTTCGTTGTCATGTGGCGTTGCCTCCATAAGTTGATGCTGTAAGGCTAGGGAGTTACAAAAAAAAGTCAATTTTTCGATGAAATTAGTAGTACTTACATAAAATAATGAAACGTAATTGATGATGGAATAAACAATTAGCCTGATACGAATAGCAAGTTTAATGAATATTATGATTCTCACTGACAAGGTAGGTAATAATTGCGAAAATAGCGTTGAATTCATTAAAGATATATTAGATATGCAGAACAACTTACCTATAGATAGCATTGAGCAACAATTTAAAGCCTTGTTACGTGATGAACATATTGTTGTTGAAGCAGAAACGGGGTCGGGTAAATCAACCCGTCTACCACTATGGGCTGCTATTTATGGAAAAGTGCTGGTGGTTGAGCCTCGACGGGTTGCTTGTACATCGCTAGCTGAATATTTATTAACAGAAGAAGCAAATCCTGATCAGTTATCCGTTGGTTATGCGATCCGTTTTGAGCATCACTTTGATGAAAATACGGATATTATTTATGCGACTCCCGGTGTTGCATTACGTTGGTTAAGTGAAGGTAATTTAGATCAGTTCTCAACAATTATTATTGATGAGTTCCATGAAAGACGTTGGGATACTGATCTTCTGCTTGCGTTACTCAAACAGCAACAATCTCATCGTTTAGTTATTACTTCTGCAACGATTGATAGCCAACGATTAGTTAACTATTTATCCGCACAGCACTTACAAGCTAAAGGGCGTAATTTTGCGGTGAATGTGTTGCATCATACCTCTGATAGTCGAGATATGCCCGATGTGATGAATATCGATAAGCGGATAACTAGCTTGGTTCAAACGCATATTGATAGCCACCAAGACATTTTGATCTTTTTACCCGGAAGAAAAGAGATAGCGTCAACGCAAAATGCACTAACGCAACAGTTTAGTGAGCAAATACAAGCAGGATTAATGGATATTATTCCATTACACGCTTCAGTTACCGATGATGAAAGAAAGCGGGCTCTAACACAAAGTGATAAGCAACGCATTATTGTTGCGACAAATGTGGCTGAAACCTCGGTAACTATCCCAGGGGTTACGTTGATCATTGATTCTGGTTTAGAGCGTCGTACCCACCAGCGAAACGGTCGAACAGTATTATCATTACACGCTATTTCCAAAGCAAGCTCAGAGCAGCGGAAAGGGCGTGCAGGGCGCGTAACAGATGGTGTTTGTATTCGCTTGTATGGTAAAGCCGCAGCGCTAGAGTTATTAACACCGCCAGAGTTGCAACGCGAAGAATTGGTAGAAGCCTATTTGGCTGCTTTATGTTGTAACGCAAAACTCAGCCAACTTTCGTTTATTGATCCTCTACCTGAAAAAACCTTTGTTGCAGCGCAGCAGGCTTTGTTGTCGATGGGAGCTATGGCTGAAAATGAAGTTATTACTGATTATGGCCGTTGTTTATATCAACTACCTATCGATACTTTATTTGCCCACTTAATAACAGCGATGGATACCCGAGCAAATAAAGAAGCAATGGTCGATCTTGCTGCTGCATTGTCTATTCCGCAACGGTTATGGCAGCCACCGCGATCAGAAGAAAATATTGAACAACTGTATCGATGGCTGGGTAACGTATTTTGTGATGCGACGGCATTAATAAAAATGGTGCGTATGGATGAGTGTCCAGAATGGCTTGTGGTAGATGACAATATGCTAGCAGAAGCGCGTTTGTTGTCAGTTCAAATGCGAGAGTTACTTGAACTTCCAGAGCTGTCTGTTGCTAGCCGATTTAAACGAGAGTTATGGCAAGATGCTGTAATCAAGGCGGTACCTGAATTGGTTTTTCTTCGTCGAGAAAAACGTCAGCAGGCAATGAGTAACGGTATTATTGAAGTCAGTAGTGCGAAAGATTCATTAATTGATAACCCGCCGATAGATGGATCATTATCTCAAGCAGTGATCGTATTTGATCAATTTGCCTTACCAGGAAGAGGGGTTAAACAAAACCGCATTTTGGCAACGTGTAGCTCTCCCGTTACCTTGTCACAAATAAATAATGCTGAGTTAGGTGAGTTGGTTCAAGGTGATACCATCGAGCAACAGGATGGCAGTTTTAAAACGGCTGTCCAGCGGATTTATGCTGGACGGGTTATTGATACTCAATGGATTGAACCTGAAGGGCAATCAGCACGCTCTGCTATTGTCGATATGCTACTTGCAGGTGAAGTAATGCCAGATCTTGCACCTCGAATTATCTCAGATATCTCGCAGTGGAATTTATATCTCGCATTGGGTTTATATAATGCAGATTTTGTTAAACGTGCACCTGAGCAGGTTGATGCTATTGAATGGCTATCGCAACAAATTGAAGATTTAGGGATTGAACATATTGATGATCTTGAACTCTTTGAACCTTCAGACTTCACCTTTGAGGGGATCCCTGAATGGGAACGGCAAGAGTTTGATGAGCGTTACCCGCGTGAAGTTAAACTCACTGATCTTGTGTTGGCTATAGAATATGATATTCATCGTAAACTTGTTGTTGCAAATTATCAGTCTGGCAACCGTAAACCAGATCCAAAACGATGGGAATTACCACGATGGCAAGGGTGGCGAGTGCAATATAAAAAAGCCAGTCGAACAATTGATATTAAGTAATAGAGGGTGACTCATAGTATCTATATACATTGGTTTATATACATGGCTATTCAACAATAGTAATGCCGCTTGGTGATGTTTCTTTTACTGCCTGATAGAAGAGCTGGTTGGCATTACTGTCGTAAAGTTGAATTAGTATAAATTCCATAGAATGAGTAACGCGGATTGTGCCATTAAAATCACCATTCACAATTGTACCGGAAGTAAGCAGACTCGATGAGATTGGCAATACTGATCCACTCGTCATAACATTAAAGTCTTGGTAAATACTAATTCTTAACGTTTTTACCGTATTGAAATCAAGTTTTATTGTCATATCATAAGATCTGTTTAAATTGAAATCATTAGGAAAGAAAAGTTCGCTAAAGTCACTTGCTGTTACATCATTTTCATTATTTGATGCTGGTTCTGCTGGTTCTGCTGGTTCTGCTGGTTCTGCTGGTTCTGCTGGTTCTGCTGGTTCTGCTGGTTCTGCTGGTTCTGCTGGTTCTGCTGGTTCTGCTGGTTCTGCTGGTTCTAAATCTGAAATATTCTCTCCTAATAAGATAGGCTCTGAACTATTACCGCTATCATTTTGCGATGAAGGCGCTTCTTCGCTGTGCTGCTCACTTTCAACTTTTATTTCATCAGGTAAAGAAGGAGTTAACAATTGATGATTACTTTGCTCAGTTGCCCCAGTTGCCCCAGTTGTTGAAGAGTCATTTAGAATATCTTGGGGGGGACTATTATCAATTACTTGTGTGTCTATAGATGAATTATTCTGAGGGGCACTGGGTTCATCGATATTTTGTTGAACACTCAAATCTGAAGCTTCATTGTAACTAATATTTTCCTCAGCTTCAGGAGAAGTGTCACTTCTACAACCAAAAAGAAAAGTTACAACTAATAGAATTAATAATTTCATTTATTAGACTTAAATAATTATCAAAAAATTATAGAGAGATATGTTCAGTTATTTATTAACGCAAGTTAGGTGCCAAAAAATATTGAATTATTCATAAATCTTCTCTAAGTTAGCGTTACTTCTTATATACCAGTCAGTATTTTCACCGCCTCCCGAAATTGCGAAGTTTGTAAGCTCTGGATATGCCTGTAATATATTGGAACCTTCACTAGGATGATTCCAAATCGATTCAACGAGTATTGCCCAAGGTAATCCACTTGAATTGTGATAGGTATCGCAACCAATACCTGGACATCTATTTTTAATAAAAATAGATGTGTCATCTTGCGTTGAAAAATAAGATATATTTGCTTTTGATGAGACATCATGATTTTTTAAATGAATTTCAATTTCTCTACCGTTTATACCTCTTATATTTGAGCCATGATTTATATCAGGAGTACCGAAAATAAATGGATTAAGTGGCATTTTTGGAACATCAGAAGGGGGAATAGGCGTGATAAATGGAATGCTGGCAATGAAAATATATTGGTTAGGAGCGTCATCAAAACATCCTTTCCAGACTCGATAAAAAGCACCAAGTTCTCCTGTACAGGTAGGCTGTTCTATCTCATCTTTAAGGTTATTGCTGATAATAATAACCGCATCAATGGTTCCTTGTTCTAACGTTTGGACATTATGTAAGGTTGTATTATTAACAACAAGTTTTGTTAACAAGCCATCTACTTTTTCTGAAGGAATGCCGTCAAGTTTTACTGCAAAGCCATTGGCTAAGTTAGCGCCATAAGCTTTAAGGCTGCCGTAAATATCATAGCGTACAATATCACCTTGATTATTAGTGATTTTGTCTACACGGTAAAGTAAAGCGACATCATTAAAGTCGAAATCACCAATAAATGGCCAACTATCTTCAAAGGCTAAAGTAACCCATTTATTTTCAGATGGATAAACATTATGTATTAAGTTTTGAGCTTCAATAGTAACGTTATGCTCTTCTTCTATGTCCGTTATAGGGGGGGTGTTTTTATCTATAGTGCTGTTATTTTGAAGCTCAGATAATTGAAATTTTGTCCATATCTGACCTGTAGATGATTTTTCTGGTACTCTAATTTTTAATTTATGAAAAGGCTTATCTTTTTCATATATTAATTGTTCATTCACTAAGACATATTCATTATTATTTTCATAAATTCCATTGTTATTCCAGTCAAACCAAGCATTAAGAAAAAAGTTAATATCTTTTTGAGTTTGAATTTCAATGAGAGCATCAGAACCTTGTTTAAAATGGGTACTGAATGTAACGATATTATTTACAGAATGGATTTCTTCTGAACTATTTGTTGATGTTTCAGTGTTTTGATTATTTACTATTTCTTGCGAATTCATCTCATTTTCTTGACTATTATCGATAGATTCAAAAATCTCGTCATCGTTTAATGGAGAGGTGTTTTGAGGGAGAAAATTATCGGTTACGACACCTTCAAGATAAATATCATTTACGACTTCATCTTGAATTGATGAACTTTCAATTAGATTTGAAGTATTTTCAGATGGCGATGTGGTAGCTTGTTGGTCATTATCACCTTTACAAGCGAGAAATATAAATAGGAATAATAATAAAGCTGTTTTTCTTACGTTCATTTTGAAAAAAATGGCCAACTTTCCTCCGTTGTAAAAGTTGGCCTTATTTGAATTAATTAGAGATGGTAACTCCGTTAACATCTGCATTAACTACAGTTTGGAATGGTGCTTTAGTCGTATCTTGATACCAAGCCTCAATAAGTAGAGATTTTACTGAACTCGTTGCAGCAATAACGCCATTAAAATCACCATTTTCGATTTGACCTGAAATAATGCGACTACTTGCAATTGGAGTCAGTGTTCCATCGTCAGCAACATTATAATCACAGTAAACACTCAAACTCATTGGTTCAGAAGTGTTTAGGTCTATCTTAATTGGCATATCATAGGTAGTAATCAAATCATAATTATCTGGAATAACAAGATCCTCAAACTTCGAAACAGTTACTGGTGCTGCACCACTAACAGAATCGCTTACTTCAGGTGCTGCTGGAGATGCTTCTGGTGATGCAGCACTTGTTGAGCCGCCATCATCACCACCACCGCCACCACAACCAAATAGTAGAGCAGCAGTAAAAAGAGTCACATATAAATTTTTCATCGTTAAATACTCCCTACCATTATTCAAAGAGCTGAGTTACATCAGCGTTAGCACGAAGGTACCAATCTGTATTAGTTGCACCACCTGATGTTGAAAATGCTTGTAGATCTGGATATGCGGTTAGTACATTAATACCTTCACTTGGGTGATCCCAAGTGCCATCAACTAAAATAGCCCAAGGTATACCGTTTGAAGTTTGGTAAGTGTTACAGCTAGGTCCAGGGCAATCTGCATCAACATAAACCGATGCATCTTGTTCTGTAGCAAAGTAAGCAGTACTTGCCTTACTTGTTACATCAGCATTTTTCAAATGAATTTCGATTGCACGACCGTCGGTTGCACGAGTACCGTCACCATGATCAATACCAGGGGTACCGAATAAGAATGGATTTAGTGGCATGCTAGGGGCACTAGAGGCTGCAATAGGTGACGAGAACGGAATACTCATTTCAAATTCGAATAAATCTGCAGCGTCATCCGTACAACCTGCCCATACTCGATAATAAGTCCCTAATGGACCAGAACAAGTAGGACCTGGAATTTCCGTTTTAAGATTATTCGTAGCAATAGCGACAGCATCTGTTGTACCAGACTCTAGAACTTGTGTCGCATGTTGAGTAGCGCCATTAATGACAAGTTTGGTTCTGTCTGAATCGACTGCTGTGGCTGCAATACCATCAAGCTTAACAGCGAAGCCATTAGCAAAGTCTGCACCGTAAGAACGTAGGTTTCCGTAGATATCATAGCGAAGAATGTCGCCAGACGAATTAGTCACTTTGTCTACACGGTAGTACATTACTATATCGTTGAAGTCAAAGTCACCTTCTTGCGGCCAATCATCCTCAAATGCCAGTGTTACCCATGAACCTGCTGAAGGGTACCAATTGTGAGTAACAGTTTGTGAATCGACAGTAACTTGATGATCCTCTACTTCACCATAGGAAGCACCGCCGTATGAGAGAACTCCTGAATCTCGTGAAATACGGAAACGAGCCCATATCTGACCAGTCGCAGCATCATCAGGAACTCTCACTTTAAGAACATGGCTGGCAGGTGTTGTACCATCACCACCGATAAGCACCTCATCAGTAACAGCATGCTCAGTTGCTTCGTCAAACACACCATTATTATTCCAGTCAAACCATGCATTTACGAAACCTGAAGCAGAACCACCGATAGTTACATTGACTAAACCATCAGATCCTTGCTTAAAGTTCGCAGGGAATGAGATACCGTCTTCATCCGCAATGTTATCGGCATCATCAGAGTTAGGGGAAAGAATGGCATCTGGCTCTGTATCTACAGTAGGGCCAAAGAAGTAATTAACACTTGATACATTATAGTGTCGAGCACCATTACTAGTGAGTAAGGTTTTATAGGTGTCCGGTGCATCACCAAAGTCTGTATTTTCCGAGGTAATAGCTGCACTAACACATCGTGCACCATCGTTTATATTGGTAGAAGGACCGTTAGAGTAGAACACTGCTGTTGGGCTGATAGAGGATAAATCAGTCAAATCAATTTGATAAACATGTCCGTTTCCGTTGGTGCTTAGATAGAGAAAGCCAGCTGAATCAAAATATTGAGCTCCATAAGTACCAGATGGTAAGCCTATATCACCGAGATCATTGAAGGTTGCGTTGCCTGTGTTGAGGTCAACAATTTCATATAAATGTTGGTTACTATTATTCACAGCAAACAGACGCCCACCTGGGTGGAAAGCCATGTCAGTCAAACCAAGCGTTGCCGTCGATGAGGCCATGATATTTGTCGCTGCTAAAGTGACTAAATCAATTTCATATAATCCAGCCCCATTTTTGTACAAGTACAATTTGTTGTTAATCACATCACCTGTAATGTAAGTTGTCGCTGGTAAGCCTGTTACAGCTAAACTTTCATGTTGATAAAGTTGATTAATTCTAACTACTGTCTGTGAAGTTTTATCATGACCGTAAACATAGTCATCGGATTCGTTATAACCAGATGCAGTGATAGTCGCTGTCATTGGATCAGAGTTTTGATAGAAGCCTGTCGACAAATCAAGTTTGTGAACGACACTTGGATCGCCTTGGAATAAGATGGCTTCTTGTGGACACCCCCCATCATCTGTAAAAGGGTGGGGAATGATGCTGTAAGCTGGACTTGCGAACAAAGCCAGCGAACTAACTAGCAGGGAGTGTTTCAAACACTTCATATCTTGCCTCACTCAGTTAAAAATACTTATGGACATGCATTGTTTTGTTCATCATTGAAAAAATGTACAAGTTTCAAGCCAACAAATATTTAATAAGGCAGTAATTTCAGTGTTTCTATCTATATGATTATAAATGGAAAGTATTTTTTAAACTTTTCCATTGTACGTTGCATATAGCGAAGTTATTAAAATAAGTATCAATATAAAAATATAAATTAGGCAGGAGTGTCTATATATTCAAACCTGTCTTTCTTTCTAAATAAAAAGCATAAATGGTTATATTATCCATCAATGCCGCTATGTTAATAACATAATAGTGTTATTAAAATTTGCCTATTAAATGATTGCTTTAATTGTCTAGTAAAATATATAAAGGTGCATAAAAATTAGTATATGTTTAACTTTGCACTCTATACATAGGATAGGTCTTGATATTAAAACTATCAAGAAAGGGGTAATAAAAAAAGAGCTATAGTTATAGCTCTTAAATAGGTTAGCTTGCAGTATTTTTAGCGCTGATTTTGGCTTTTATAAATGCAGAATGATCTAAATATATTAAATCAGAAACTTGGCGAATGACAGCCTCTTCTTGTGGGTCTATCACACCATCAGCGTAGGCAACTTGCCACATTGCTTCAACTAATTGATAGCGTTCTGGTTGCTCAAGTGAACGTAATTTATTAGTAAAATCATAAAGAGAAACAGACGCCTCTGCTTGTAGTTGAGCTTTATCAAGTAGTTGTTTTGATGTGATTTCATCAACTTCAAGTAATTTCATTAGAAGCTGAATTTTAGCTTGCTCTTCTCTTGGATCCTTCTCATGGTCGGCAATAGCTACTTCACATAATAAAGAAGCCATAGCTAAATGAAGCGTTGGAGTATCAACGGCTTTATTACTATTAGGATCATTCGTCAGTTGTCGAAATAGTGTACGTAGCGATTTGAACATTATTGTCCTTATTATTTTTTCAGTTTAAGTTAATAATATTAATAATACCTATAATAAATCAACATTAAAAATAAAAATATTGGATTACACATATGTAACCAATTTATCTATTTTAGTTTTTTATATCCATTTTCTACGATAAAAAAGGATAAGTTGAAGTATTAATACACCGAATAACAGGCTACAGAATATATAAAATGCCCAATGATTTTGTGAGCCAGGAATACCTCCTAAATTAACACCCAGTAAACCGGTTAAAAAACCGAGTGGTAAAAAGATAGTGGTAATTAAAGACAGAAAATATAAACGTTGGTTTAATGCTTCAGATTGTAAGCTCATTAATTCTTCTTGTGTCACATTAGCACGTTCACGAATGGCGTTTAAGTCATCGATTACATGGAGTAGCTTTTCATTTACTTCATGTATTTTTTGTTTGTCTGATAGCGAGAGCAGTGGGGTATCAATAGTGAGTAATTTAGCGATGGCATCACGTTGTGGAGTGACATAGCGACGAAGATAAACGGTCTCTCGTCTTAATTGTGCAATATTATTACGGAGGTCGTCATCACTATTATTCATCACCTGATCTTCAAGCTGGGTTAACTTGTCATCGAGGGAATCAATTACTTCTATTTTATGGCTCGTAAGGTGATCGCAAAGACAGAGAATGAATGCACCAATGGTTTTGGGCCCAAAGCCGCCATTTATATGTGCCGCGACACGATCAAGTGCTCTGACAGGACGATCTGAGGTGGTAACAATGGTGTTGTGTGTATAGTAACCTCGAATAGAGACCATTTCTGATGGAGGATCAGACTGATTATCAGAATCTAAATCTATTCCTCGTAATGATAGGAAAAAACCTTCTTTCGTTTGATTTAATCGAGGGCGAATACGCTGAGTCGTAAGGGCTTCTTTTTCTACATCTGGCAAATGACTATTTTTTATCCATGCTAGTGCTTCTTCATCGGTATAGTTTAAATGCACCCACATTAGCCCATCATTACTGCTCCAGTTATTTATTTGATCAAGTGAGAGAGGCGAAGCGCCATTACTTGCATCAAGTTGATAACTATATGTAAAGCAGTTTTGCATCTGGTGATCCTTTCATCGTTAAAGGTATATTATCTAACAAGCTTTATTATCACTTTATTTATTTACTAGCTTAACTGATATCGCCTTCGAGAGAAAAATTATTTAATCACGACAAAGGAATAGGGGTTTTAAAGCTGAGGCTGAAACTGCGTTCGAAATTGTCGAGGGGTAAAACTACTCCAATTTTTAAATCGGGTACTAAAATTGGTTGGGTTTGGATAACCGCATAAATCACTAATATGTTGAATTGGCCAATTGGTGGTAGTCAGTAGCCCAGCAGCATGTTCCATTCGAATTTGAGTTAAATAGGCAATGGGAGATTGTTGGTAATACTGTTGACATAATCGATGAAAATGCGGCTCAGAGCATGGATATAAGGCGGCCAGATCGGAGACTTGCCATGGGTGATGTAACTGACTTTTCGTTTGCTGGTAAACATGTTCTAAACGGGTAAGTGCTTTAGGAGAGTGAGAGGCGGTTTGGGTATTCACTAATAAACAAATCTGTTCGGTAATACTTTTACATAGCGCATCGCCCAATGGATAGTTGAAACTTAAAGATTCGCTTAAGCAAATGATAGTCTTAAATAGTAATGAGCCTGATTGTGAATCTTGATAGGTAATATCATGAGGTAAGCTCTCATCCCAACGCTTATGTTTTTCAAGCATGACCCATGCGACATCCCAAATAAGATCAGGATTATCATCTGGGTGGATGACAAAGCCATTCTCATAACTGGGCGGTACATAAATAACACTGCCGGTTTCTAATGCCCATTCACTGTCTGGTGTTTTCAATAACCCTTTTCCACCCGTTGTGTATAGCAGCATATACATGTCTGGGTTTCTTCGATAAATACTGAATGCCTCTTTGCCATAATTGATGCCACATTGAAGAATTTTTTGCTTTTCAAGTTCAATCGATTGTACTTGATCAATAATAATAGATTGGCATTTTGGCGAAATAGTAAAAGTATCAATATACCCCATTCAGAGCTCCGAAATTAAAAAATGATAGTCTAGCAAAGCTTTTTGATTGCTTAGAATAAACGTGTTTGAGTAAACATAGGTATGATCAGCTTCACAGTAAGATAACATTAATTAGGTGGCGGTCATGCAACACTGGCGATACTCAGCAGATAAAACTTTTTGGCAAAAAACATGGCGTCTAGCGTTGCCAGTATCAATGCAATCTATGTTGTTTTCATTACTTGGTTTAGTCGATGTCATCATGGTCTCTAAACTCGGTGAGTCACAAGTTGCCGCTGTTGGTATTGGTAACCGCATATTTTTCTTTAATTTATTGCTTGTTGTTGGCGTCAGTGGAGCTGTTGGTGTTCTCGCGGCTCAATATTTTGGCGCAGGGAAAATGGAAGGGGTGAGACGTACGTTATTGCAATCTTGGGTATGTGCAATCTTTTTAACATTGCCTTTTGCTGTTGCATACCGTGTTTTTCCAGAGCAAATTGTTTCTTTGGTTAATGATCAAGCCGACTTTATTCACTATGCACGAGATTATTTATATGTCTGCGGCTGGAGCATTATTTTTACAGCCATTGTCGTACCGCTTGAATCTGCTTTACGTGCAGTAGGCGAAGCTAAAATGCCTACGTATGTTGGGCTGGTGGCTGTCATTATTAATGGCGTACTTAATGCGCTATTAATTTTTGGATTATATGGTTTTCCTGAAATGGGGGTTGCTGGTGCCGCGCTGGGGACAACGATTTCGCGTGGTGCACAAACAGCTATTTTGCTGTTTATTACTTATAAAACCTATAAAAAAGTATTACCTACACAGGAAGATATAGAGCCAGCAAGTAATGCCAAAGCAAGGAAACGTTATTTTAATGTCGCCTGGCCTATGATTGTTCATGACGGGGCATGGGCGATGGGAATACTGGTTTATAGTGTTATTTTTGCCAAATTAGGTGTGACAGAACTTGCCATCATTAGCTTATTATCGCCGATAGAAGCGGTATTAATTTCAGCCTTTATTGGTTTTGCTGTTGCTGCCTCAACGATTTTGGGACACGAATTAGGCGCTGAAAATTATCAACGAGCGTTTCATCAGTCGTGGTTCTTTCTAGCTTTGAGTGTGTCTATTGCTTTTGTGTTAGGTGTGTCTATTTGGCTATCGAGTGGGCTTGTTGGAGAGTGGTTGGCAAAGGCTCAAGCACCGAACCTTGAAATGTCGCTGAATGTTACCTTAGTGATGGCGTTAGGTATGTTCCTAAAAGTGTTCAATATGGTGGGTATTGGTGGGGTATTACGTAGCGGTGGCGACATTAAATACAGCATTTTTATTGATTTATTTGGCCAATGGGCAATAGGTATTCCTTTAGCCATACTCACGGGTATTGTTTTAGGCTGGCCATTACACTGGGTGCTTGTTGCTATATTGGCAGAAGAAGTCGTGAAAGTTGGACTCACAACTTATCGGATTTATGGTCGTAAGTGGTTAAAAAACCTTATTAATGATGACGTAGAATCCTCTTCTATGACAGCATAAAAATAAAACAATACATAGCGATGGATTTAAGTCTGCATAAAAAGGGTTAGACAGAGATTGTCTAGCTTTTTTTATTTGTAATCAACTCGCCTAAGAATATCAATATTAAACATATTTTGTTGCTTATTACACAAGTAAAATTTGCAGGTAGAATATTGCCACGTGTAAGTATTTAATAAATCTGTCATTTTTAAATAATAGAAATGAAATAACAGCTTCTTAATATCCATCCATTTTTTAGGGTATTAACCAAGGTTGTATATGAGTTACCAATTATCAAGACGTCAGTTTTTATTAAATTCAGCAAGTGTTGCTGCGACATCAGCAACGGTATTACCTGGTTGTAAAATGCAAAGTAATAATAACCAGACTGATCAAACACATAGAATTGCTTTACTTGGTGATGTCCATTTTCATGATATTCATGGTGATTTTGACTTCAACAATAACGAAGTTTGTATTAGAACGATGCAAGACTCAGTTGGTTCTACTCGTATGTTTAATGAAAACTACTTTGTCTTCAAAGCGACATTAGATGACATTGTTGCAGAGGGCATTAAGTTCGTTATTCTTGTTGGCGATTTTTCTGATGATGGACAAGAAGCCCATGTTGATGGCTTGAAAAAAGTACTTGAACAATATAGTGACGAATATGGATTGGAGTTCTTCTTAACTCATGGCAATCACGATCCTACTACACCCTATGGTGAAAATTGTGATAAGACCTTCTTACGATCAGATGGTGCTGGTGTAAAAGTAACCAGCAATCAGGGCGATGTTGAAAGCTTTATTCCTAGTGATGAAGTTGACGATGTACTCTATAGCCCGAAAATGCAATCTCTAGGTTTCACACCATTAATGGAAAAATTAGGTCGATTTGGTTTTCAATCTCAGCCGCATTATCACTATTATGAAACGCCATGGAAATCGAACAAACTTGAAGATCGTGTATATCAAGCAATATCTGCTGATGGAGCTTATACAGTAGAATGTCCTGACTCTAGTTATCTCGTCGAACCAATAGAAGGTTTTTGGATTTGCTCTGTAGACATGAACACTCATGTACCTTTGGATCCGCTGGGAAGTCAGTGGGATCATGATGCAAAAGGGTATGAAGATGGTAAAGTTCAAAAACCGCAGGTATTAACTTGGTTAAAAGATGTTATTAAGCGAGCAGATGAGCAAGGAAAAACATTACTCGTTTTTTCACATTACCCTGCTATTGAATATTTAAACTACAGCGCTGACGATTTTTATTATTTGTTCGCTGACTCATCGTATAACCACAAGCGAGTCCCAACATCAGAAACTACTGAAGAGCTCATTGATTGTGGTTTAAAGCTGCATTTTGCTGGGCATATTCATATTAACGATACCGCTAAATATGTTGGTCGTAATGGACAAACCTTAGTTAATGTTCAGGCACCGTCATTAGCTGCTTATATTCCAGCGTATAAAAAAATCACCTGTTATGGTCCCGACGACTTCGAAATAGAAACCAAAGTCATTGAAGATGTGCCTGAATTTGATTCTTTATTTAATCATTATGAAAATGAAATAAGCTGGCGTACAGCTAAAGGTTTAGATACACATTGGAAATCGATGCTTGAGGTGTCTTCTTACCGAGAGTTAATGTATCAACACCTGATTTGCTTAACTGTTAATGATAAGTCTGATGATTGGGGCTGGGATATGCGCCATCTTTACCAGTCAACGTTTCCAATATATTGGCTAATGGTTTTAAGCGTGATTGATGATGATTTATCAGGAACGGTACTTTCAACGCTTGTAGACAACATCAACCCAGATACCAATGATACTAAAGTTATTGATTTATTGGTGGGAGCGGGGCTAGAACAAGTGAGTGTTAATAACGCAATTGAAGACGTCAATCAGCACTTAATCAATATGAACTACAGCCGTCAGCAATTAAATCAGGCTATTTTTACAGATTACTGTAATGCAATGCTACATATTCGAAACGGTGATGAGCTTGCATTACAAGACATTGGTTTAGATAAGGTTGTTGGCTACAGCGTTGTTGCAGAGCTTTTTGGTCGTTGTGATATCGACAATAACCTCGAAAATCATGATTATTCTCAAGACTATATTGAGGCTGATCCTGAAGCAGGTTCTCATGAAGAGTTTGATGAGAATAAAGATAATTTATCAAACTTAAAATTACGTTTGGCGGCACTGGCTAGAATTTTCCACATGTTCAGAATTACAGAGCCAACAACGCACTTCAGGGTTTTCCCATCGCGAGGGGAAGTGTTGGATTTATCAAATGAGAATCCACTTAGAATTAAAGCGTAATCAATAGCCGACCTTTAGAGTCGGCTTTATTTTTTTATTCATTACACATCATGTTCTATATCGCATCATTACATCCCAGTAATTGTCTTTTAACCTGCTCTCACGCCGCTTTAATTGTGATAGAATTAACAAAAATTTCGAATCGCCAAGTGATACTAAGCGAGTTGTCATCATGATGTTCTCGGTATCCATTAGTCATTGAAAGACAGGAATTAAATTGAGTCAGTCGAATCAAACTCAAGCAGACGTGTTGAATAACGAAAAAACATTAAAGTCTGCTATTAAAGATTGCATGATGCGCGATCGTTTTCGTCTACACAAACGTGTACAAGGCGCATCAAGAATTAAAAACGAAAAATCCAAGCACGCTGTATTTGACGAAATTGCATTAGAGATTGCGAAATCAATGCAAACAGTGGAACGTCGCCGTACTCAGCGTCCAAAAATCATATACCCAGCACAGTTACCCGTAAGCCAGAAGAAAGATGATATCGCTGAAGCGATCTTAAATAACCAAGTGGTTATTGTGGCGGGTGAGACGGGTTCAGGTAAAACTACTCAGCTACCTAAAATCTGTTTAGAAATCGGTCGTGGTACCCACGGTATGATCGGCCACACTCAGCCTCGTCGTCTGGCTGCACGCTCTGTTGCTTCTCGTATTGCAGAAGAAATGGAATGTGAAATGGGCTCTCACGTAGGTTATAAAGTCCGATTTAACGATCAGGTCTCAGAGCATAGCCACGTAAAGTTAATGACAGACGGTATTTTACTGGCTGAAATTCAACACGATCGTTTCTTAAGTCAATATGACACTATCATTATCGATGAAGCGCACGAACGTAGCTTAAATATTGATTTCATCATGGGTTACCTGCGTGAATTATTACCAAAGCGCCCAGATTTAAAAGTCATCATTACTTCTGCAACCATCGATCCTGAGCGTTTTTCTAAGCACTTTAATAATGCGCCGATTATTGAAGTGTCAGGTCGTACGTACCCAGTAGAAGTTCGCTACCGCCCTGTGGTTGAAGACGGTGATGACACTGATCGCGATCAATTAGATGCAATTTTTGATGCGGTCGATGAACTATGTGATGAAGGTGAGGGTGATATCCTGATCTTCTTAAACGGTGAGCGTGAAATTCGTGATACTGCAGATGCGTTAGAAAAACGTAAATTACGCCATACTGAAATTCTACCTTTGTACGCACGTCTATCGGCGGGTGAGCAAAATAGAGTATTCCAATCTCACTCTGGTCGCCGTATTGTACTTTCAACAAACGTAGCGGAAACCTCACTGACTGTTCCGGGTATTAAATACGTTATTGATCCGGGTACAGCCCGAATTAGTCGCTATAGTTACCGTACTAAAGTACAGCGTCTTCCGATTGAAGCTATATCACAAGCTAGCGCTAATCAGCGTATGGGGCGTTGTGGTCGTGTTCAAGAAGGTATCTGTATTCGTCTATATTCTGAGGAAGATTTTTTATCGCGCCCAGAATTTACCGATCCTGAAATTCTACGTACTAACTTAGCGTCAGTTATTCTTCAAATGACCGCGATTGGTTTGGGTGATATCCAAGCTTTCCCATTTGTAGAAGCGCCCGATAATCGTAATATTCAAGACGGTATTCGATTATTGGAAGAGTTAGGTGCGATTAACTCTAAAGCCACAGATCCTCGTAAACGTTTATCACCAATGGGTCGCCAATTAGCGCGTCTTCCTATTGATCCGCGTTTAGCTCGTATGGTACTTGAAGCGCCTAAGCATGGTGCATTACGTGAAGTGATGATCATTGCATCGGCTTTATCTATTCAAGATCCACGTGAGCGTCCATCAGATAAACAGCAACAGTCTGATGAGAAACATCGCCGATTTAACGACAAAGATTCTGACTTTGTTGCGTTCGTTAATTTATGGAATTACGTCCAAGAGCAACAAAAAGAGCTTTCTAGTAATCAATTCCGTCGTTTATGTAAGAAAGAATACTTAAACTACTTACGCATTCGTGAGTGGCAAGATATCTATTTCCAAGTCAACCAAGTGATTAAAGAGCTTGAGTTGAAAATGAATGGCAACGAAGCAAGCTATGACAGTATTCATATTTCGCTATTAAGCGGATTGCTTTCGCATATTGGTATGAAAGACCAAGAGAAAAATGAATACCAAGGTGCGCGTAACGCTCGCTTTAATATCTTCCCTGGCTCTGGCATTTTCAAGAAACAGCCAAAGTGGGTGATGGTTGCGGAGCTGGTGGAAACGTCACGTTTATGGGGGCGAATTGGCGCAAAAATTCAGCCGGAGTGGGTTGAACCATTAGCAGGTCACTTGATTAAACGTAGTTATAGCGAACCGCATTGGGAGAAGAAGTCAGCTGCCGTTCATGCGTTTGAAAAAGTTACGCTGTATGGCATTCCTGTGGTTGCCAAACGTAAAGTTAACTACGGCAATATTGATCCAACGTTATCACGTGAAATCTTTATCCGCTCAGCATTGGTTGAAGGGGATTGGGATACGCGCCATAAGTTCTATCAACAAAACCGTAAGCTATTGCGCGAAGTTGAAGAACTTGAGCATAAATCACGTCGTCGTGACATTCTGATCGATGATGACGAGCTGTTTAATTTCTACGATCAACGTATTGATTTGAAAGTAACGTCAGGTCGCCACTTTGATTCATGGTGGAAGAAAGCATCGAAAGAAGATCCTGAGTTATTGAACTTTGAGCGTGAGATGTTATTCCGTGGCGATGCAAGTCATGTCACTGATCTAGATTATCCAAACTTCTGGCATCAAGGTAACTTGAAGCTAAAACTGAGCTACCAGTTTGAACCGGGTGAAGATAACGATGGTGTCACCGTTCACGTGCCATTGGCTATCTTAAACCAAGTTCAACCTGACGGCTTTGACTGGCAAATTCCAGGTTTACGTCATGAGTTGGTTGTTGCATTAATCAAATCATTACCAAAACCGTTACGTCGTAACTTTGTGCCTGCACCAAACTACGCTGATGCGTTCTTAGCACGTGTTAAGCCAATGGAAGCACCATTGCTAGATTCACTAGAAAAAGAATTGAAGCGTATGAGTGGCGTCACGATTGTGCGTGAAGATTGGAATTTAGATCAGATCCCTGATCACTTGAAGATCACTTATCGTGCTGTTGATCACCGCAATCGTAAGTTACGTGAGAGCAAAGATATCTATGGTCTGAAAGACAACTTAAAAGAGAAGGTTCAAGAAACTTTGTCACAAGTTGCTGATGATGATATTGAGCAAGATGGTTTGAAAACCTGGAGTTTTGGTACGCTACCTGAACGTTACCAACAGAAACGCGGTGGCTTTGAAGTAAAAGCCTATCCTGCGCTGGTGGATAACAAAGATTCTGTTGGTATCAAACTGTTTGAAACTGAAGAGCAGCAAAACAATGCGATGCAGGCGGGTCAACGTCGTTTGATTTTACTTAACGTACCATCGCCAATTAAGTACCTTCATTCAAACTTGCCAAACAAATCGAAGCTAGGTTTGTACTTTAATCCGTATGGTCGTGTACTTGATCTGATTGATGATTGTATTGCTTGTGGTGTTGATAAGCTAATTGAAGAGAAAGGCGGATTAGCATGGCAGCCTGAATCATTTGAAGCGTTGAAAGAGTTTGTTCGTGCTGAGCTTGGTGACACCGTGGTTGATATTGCCAAACAAGTAGAAGAAATCTTAACTACAGCATTTAACATCAGTAAGCGTTTGAAAGGTCGTATTGATTTAAGCATGGCATTTGCGATGTCTGATATCAAAGCACAAATTGAAAGCTTGATCTTCAAAGGTTTTGCAACAGAATGTGGGTGGAAACGTCTGCCTGATATTCTGCGTTACATGCGTGCCATTGAGCGTCGAATGGAAAAGCTGCCAATCGATCCAAACAAAGATCGTGTGCATATTCTGAAGATTGAATCAGTAGTTAATGAGTACAAAGAGCTATTGAATAAGATCCCGAAAGGGCAGCCAGTACCTGATAAAGTAAAAGAGATCCGATGGATGATTGAAGAGCTACGTGTTAGTTACTTTGCTCAGCAGTTGGGTACGCCATACCCTGTATCAGACAAGCGTGTACGAAACGCAATTAACGAATGTTGATTTAGTTAATAGCGAAATAATAAAGAGCCGATAATGTACATAACATTATCGGCTTTTTTATGCATAAAAAATAGTATTTATTATGTCATTAATAATTAACATGCAAATTTGTTGAGGTGGTGACAAAAAAATGACACCATATGATATATAAAATAAGTGTGAACTTATTAAATTGTTTTTGTGCCAATTACCATCAGGTGATAATACCACTAGAGCTATATCTATCTGATTTTGTAACTAAACAAGGATTGTTTATTCCATGAAATCTTTTGCGGTCGTTCAAGAAAGTAAAGTATTGTCATTTTCTGGCAATGTTGAATTGAGTAATGAAATGGGTAACAAGGTTGTTACTGAACAGCTCATGTTGTCAGTTGGCGATGTATTAATATTGCCTAATTATGCAACTGTGAGTTTGGAGCAGTCAGATGGAACACAAGTCGTATTTTCTAATGTTAATTCTAATAGTGTAGAAGAAGATCTTCCTGATGAGATAGCCAACCTTCAGGCTTTAATTGCTTCTGGAGAGGATCCAACCCTTATTGCGGAAGCTACTGCAGCTGGTCTTCAAAACATTAGTAATAGTGGTGGTTTTAGTTTTAATAGCATTGAAAGAAACGCAAAAGAAATCATAGCTGAGTCTGGATATGATAGTCGTGATACCAGTCCTCGTCCTCCTGCCTCTCCTTACAATGATGGTAATGATTTTTATAGTCCTTCAAAACCACTAGAGCAGCAATCTCCTCAAGATGACGGTAAATCGAATATATCAATAAACAGCAAGCCTATTATTGTCGATGAAAACGGTGCGCCAGAAGGTGAGAGTATTACGGTAAGCACCGATGAAGAAGTGGCTGTGAGCGGTCAACTGTCCGCGACCGATGCGGATGGTGATAGCTTAACGTTCACTTCATCGACCAATCCAACGAACGGTACAGTTACCGTCAACACTGATGGCACATGGACTTACACACCTAAGACTAATTTCCACGGTGATGATAGCTTTAAGGTTGAAGTCAGTGATGGTAAAGGTGGTACCGACACCATCACCGTGAATATCAAAGTTAATCCAATCAATGATGCGCCAGTATTGGTTGATGACAACAATAATCCACTGGGCAGTGACATTACCGTTACGACCGATGAAGAAGTGGCAGTGAGCGGCAAACTGACCGCGACCGATGTTGATGGTGATAGCTTAACCTTCACGCAAAGTTCTAATCCAACCAATGGCACAGTGACCGTCAATACGGATGGCACATGGACTTACACACCAAACAGTGACTTTAATGGTGATGATAGCTTTAAGGTTGAGGTCAGTGACGGCAACGGCGGCACTGACACCATCACAGTTAATGTGACCGTGAATCCTATCAATGATGCACCAGTATTGGTTGATGATAACAATGATCCACTGGGCAGTGACATTACTGTCACGACCGATGAAGAAGTCGCAGTGAGCGGTCAACTGTCCGCAACCGATGTTGACGGCGATAACTTAACCTTCACGCAAAGTTCTAACCCGACAAATGGTCAAGTGACGGTTAACACTGACGGTACGTGGACTTACACACCAAACAGCGACTTTAATGGTAGCGACAAATTTGATGTTATCGTCAGTGACGGCAAGGGTGGCACCGATACCATCACTGTAAATGTGACCGTGAATCCAATCAATGATGCAC
>NZ_PYNY01000026.1:0-54421 GCF_003026135.1 Photobacterium sp. GB-36
TATATATTGTGATGTTTTCAGAAATTTTGAGGAAGCTAAAGTATATCTTGAGTTTATAAAAAACAATATATCTCAATCTAAATATTATTTGTATCTATCTAATATTTCAATATTAGAAAATGATTATAAAAATGCTTTAAAGTATATTGATATTTCATTTGGTCGAGGATTATCTAAGCAAGATTATTCGATTAATAAATCTTTCATTTATCTCTGCTTCGCTAAATATGAGGAAGTTATAGATTTAGTTAATAGTTCAAAAACTGCTGGTGTTTATTGTGATGTTCTTGAAATAAATAAACAGTTTTCATTAAAAAGATTAGGAAAAAAAATTGATGAAAGTAAACTTAATGAAATTATTTCAAAATCAGGAAAATTAAAGAGCAGTGATCAATCATTTGAATTAACATCAGATAAGTGGATTTGCGCTAATATAATCCTAGATAAAAATAAGCAATACAATACTCACATTATCAATAATATAAATCATTATCCAGCTCTATATTACCTTTATAGTAAGTGGCCAATTGTTGATATTCCTCCTCTAGCTAAAAAGAACTTAAAGGTTGTATCTTAAAAGTTTTGGGGATAATTTTTATCCTAAAACTTAGTGGCTATTTGCATAACTAACTCTTTACAAAATTTTTTACTTACTAATTCACACTAAGTTAGTAGAGATAATTGGTTATAGACTATGTTTTGAATAAGCTAATATCTGGCGGATAATAAATTGGTATCCGCCATTATTCATAATGAAATACCTTCTAAAGTGTGGAATAGAACGTTAGTGGCTTGCCTGTGAGGAAACTGATTTAATCATTATCTGAATACTTTTTTTGAAATCGTTTATTCTTTCGGAGTTTTTATCTCGTAAACAAAATAAAAAAGTGACGCTGTACCTACACAGCATCGCTTTTTTATTATCTTTTCTATTCAAGTAAAGCGGGTCTTAAACCTTAACGTGACTCCAACGGATATGAACGGTAACTCCACATGCCGTAAGTACGTAATGCATCACGGTAAATACCTAACAATTCACCATCGCTCGTTGTTACTAACTCTTTTAGTGGTTTATCTGGGTAACTTACCGTATCAAAGGTGATGTTTTGTGGGCCTGTCTGCCAACTTGCGATCTCAAACAGGGTTTGACCACGGCGAACATGGCTTGCCGAGCTAATAATTGTGGCATGTTTAATATGATGACGTGCTAACGCATAGCTACTGAATAGGGCATTATCAACAGTGCTGGTGGCGTAGTTCTCTTCAATTATACGATCTTTACTAATGCCTTTTTCAATAAGCCAATCTGCCATTAGCTTACCTTCAGTTTTATGGTTCATTGGCACACCACCTGTTAATACGATTAACGCATCAGGGTTCGCATTTGCCATCGCAAGGGTCGTTTCAAGACGTTCAACTAAGATGGGATGCATCGAACCATCAGGGTTTAGTGCATAACCTAAGGTGATGATTGCGCCTTTGTCGTCTAACTTGCCTTTAGCTGCTTTCTCTTTTAGTGG
Source organism: Photobacterium sp. GB-36 (assembly GCF_003026135.1). NCBI lineage: Bacteria > Pseudomonadati > Pseudomonadota > Gammaproteobacteria > Vibrionales > Vibrionaceae > Photobacterium > Photobacterium sp. GB-36. The sequence continues at coordinate 1,521 of NZ_PYNY01000026.1, forward strand.
TGTTGCTACGATGCGATCAACAGTTGTGAAAATACGCTCAATATCAGCCGCTTTGCCCGGGTTTAATTTGGCTAATGTTGCCATGTGTTTGTCAGATTCAGCTTGGTTGCCTTTGAAACGCTGCCAAACAGCAAGGTAAGCATGTAAATCGACATCATCAGGTGCAACCGAAAGAGCTTGTTGGAAAAGTGAAATGGCTCGGTCTGCATTCTTGTTGTAGATCTGTGCATTAGCAGCAGAAATCAGTAAGTCGGTACGGTATGGCTCTAATTGGTAGGCTTCAAGTAATCGGTTGGTTACGATTTCCATATTGCTTGGCATTTTGGCGGTAAAGCCTGCATGGGAAACACGAGCCGGAGATTTAAACGCTGTTACTGCATCATTTAATAGTTGATCGACAACTTGACGCTTAGTAACAAATTGCGAGTAATCGCTAGAAGATTGAACCGTTGCGTCGTTAGCAGCAAAGGAATATGGCGCAGCAGTGAGTGCTAATGCGCCACTAAGGGCTAGGGCAAGTAGGTGACTTTTCATTAATATATCCAGAGTTTATTGCTGTTTATTGTCATAAAAGTGATTTTTTATTCTATTTTTACTGGGTATATAAACTGTGAAAAGTATCCCGTTTTGTAACCTTTCGTTTTAATGACATTCGTTATTGTGATTAATCTCATGTAATTGAGCTTTAGTGATTGATTATTACTATGCTTGCTTATTTTAACTGCTAACAATGAAATTCTGCATTACAGGGCTTTAGTCTTGTGGTTTGTTGGCTAAATATTATTCATACCTGATATATCACCTGTAATGTTTTTGGAATAAATCCATTTACTATCTAATATTCAGTTAGTTAAGATTGTAGTTAGTGATGGTGATGAACAAGGAAGTATGATGAAAAAACGGTTTTATTACCCAATGGTTGCGGCTTTCATTCTGCCAACCTTCTTTAACACTGCGTTTGCCGATTACAGTAAAGAGTTTGATCAGTGCATTGATACTTGGGGAGCCTCGACTCCATCCGTTGTTAAATGTATGAACGAGGAATTATCGAAAAGGGATAAATTGCTCAATACGGCTTATAAGCAATACATGGCTAGAATCCAAGATTTTCGTAAAGAAGATTTAAGGAAAACCCAACGATTATGGATTCAATACAGAGATGCTAAGTGTGGCATGTTTTATCATAGTGAAAGTGGCTCTGGTGGGTTAGAAGATTTAAGTGATTGTATGATTACAGAAACTATCCAGCGCACTAAAGAGCTAAATGAGGGGTGGTAGTGGAAGCATGAAAGGGGATATTAACCTCACTTGCTATCGCTAGAAGTCAGGCGCTTTTTTTTTGAGTGAGGTAGTTCTTATTTCTGCCTTGCTAATTAATATTTTTTAGATGAAGTTAGCATTATTTAACTTTGCACTATCGACCTTTTACAAATCTCTCACTAATATAATTTCGAAGATCCTATATTTTGATTGATAAATATTTCATTCCTTTTTGGCGGTTGATCTTTAATAGAAAGGGGCTGCAACGTCTTTCTATAATGTTATAAAAAAGCCCGATTTTTTAAATCGGGCTTTTTTATCTATTCTTTCTAATTCTTATTTGCTAATAACGTGGTGGTTAATAAGGGGCGATGCTTGGATCAATACACTGGAAAATCTGACCATTAGCATCATTTCTTAACAGCAATTCATGGCTTAATCGTGTGACTTCTCCCCGTGTAATCGCGCCGTGAACTTCTTTATGTTGTGATAACTCGCCTAGCTGGGTTGGCTCGCCATCTTTCAGTCCCCCAGGTCGAAGAATCGTGTAATTCAAACTGCTGCTTTGTAGCCAAGCTTCAGCGAGTGTTTTTTCACGTACTGCGCTGCCAAAACCCGCTTTGGCACGGTCTGAAAGGTATTGCCAACTATCACCACAACCCAGTGAAGTAATTAACAATAAGTGTTGTGAAGTGCTTTGTTCTAATGCATTTGTTAAGTAGCGGTGACCAATGTAATCGACGGGCGTATCAGAGCGAAAACTGCCCATTGTCGAGATATTAAAAGTGTTGTCGGGTAGTGCTGATACAGCCGCTTCAACTTGTTGTTTATCTGTTGCGTCACAACAAATGGACGTTATGTTGTGCTCGGCAAGCTTGGTATTTTTATTAGGGTTACGTGCAATGGCGATAACGTTCATACCTTGAGCATAAAAGTAATCTACCATTGCTGCGCCTAATCCAGTTGAAGCACCCCAAATTGCAATATTCATTACGTAAAAATCCATCTCAAATAACAGTAATGATAATAGTTTGCATTATTCTAATGGTGGAGTCATTAGTTTGGTTGATTATCTGTTTGTTATTAGTCGACTTAGAGAATTGCGTAAATGAAAAAACGTTGCCATCTCAGTGATGACAACACTTTGATTTATATACTGGCTTTTGTTTCAAGAAGTCGCTTAGTGCGCTTGTTTAACTCTCTTTGTTGTCAAACAGGGAGTTTGAGTTTTCGGCTTAGCCGCTCAATATTATTCTGTTAGCGGTAGCTCTACCTCACCAGTGGCACTGGTTCCCCAGTTAAAGGTTTTATCGTCTTTCCCTGTAATTTTCGCTGTGCCGTTTGCCAGCCAGCTATGTTGGCTATTGGTATCTTCATCATAATCAAATGGGGTGGTACCTAAAGATTCTGCCGTCCAATAGGTGACATCTACGGTTTTATCGTCACGGAAGAAGCCTCTGAACGATGCGCTATCTGATCCTGTTTCATTCACAATAAAGTGAATCGCGTTATCATCAACAAGGCGATAATTTAATGTGCCATCGCTAATGCTAGCAGCATGAAACTTGACGTTATCTTTGGTTTGAATTTTGAAGTCGGTTTCGCTAGAACGGGTAATATCAAGCACGCCACTGATCAACGAAATGCTAGAAAACTGAGTTTGGCTTACTGCGTCTTTATGATCGGCGATGTTACAGGTAAAGCCTGTCAGCGTCAGGTTAGGATTTTTGTTTGATTCAGCCGTCAAACATTGGCCACCAATATAAATAATCAATGTATTAATGTCAGTTGAGATCTGGGCATAATTTTGTTTTTGTTGGCTCGATAAGCTATCGATATTTAGCCCAACGGTTTCTACAATCGCATCTTCAGCATCATTAGAACCACACCCCAGCAATAAAGCCGATGCCAAAGCTAAAAGACTCCATTTTTTCATAGCATATTCCTATTGTTTATGTATGAAAGATCCCAACAAAAAAGTCAGTATCTAAGTAATCGTACTTTTGAGATTAGCTAAAGCTTTTTGATTTGATTGTCTTGAAAGTAATACTGTTATTCAATTAAAGATAATCGTTTCTTATGTATAAGCACTCGGTATTTAGCACTTTTCTGTCGCAAATTGTTCACACTGGTAGCGATCAATCATGCGGTTGATACTTTCAGGTGAAAGTAAAAGGTGTGGCTTACTCGGCAGTGATAACACTATATCAACCACAGGTAAGCTAGGCAGGTGCGGGGCGGTAAGCTCGATCAGATCATTCGGCATGCTGCATTTCGCCATCGCAGAAATTGCCAAGCCTTGTCTTACTAAGCCTTTGTTTGCTGTTGCACTGCTGCAACAACTGACGAGCTGATAATGGCGGTTACGTTTTATGAAGCCTTCAATGGCGGCATCGTGGAATTTACAGTCGCGTTGGAATAATACAATTGGTAAGGGTTGCTGGTTAACAATGTCGTGATGTGGAGAGCCAACCCATATGCCTTTGTCGGTTTGGAGAAAATAGCCTTCTTGTGAGGTAGGTGAACGGGTAACAATAGCAAGATCAAGTCGATTACTGTCAAGTAAACCTTTTAAATATACGCTTGGCGCACAAGTGATTTGCAGGCTAATGTGTGGGTGTTCTTCACGGAGTAAAGCCACAATATAGGGCAAGATAGACTCAGCATAATCATCAGGACAACCAAGGTGGATGGTTTGTTGCGGTAACTTGTTTTTAAGTTCTAGCAAGGCTTCATCGTGGGTTGCGATAATTTGGGTGGCATGTGTTGCTAAGCGTTGCCCATCTTCTGTTAATACCAGCATTCGACCATCTTTAGTAAATAGCTGAGTATTGAGTTCATCTTCAAGCTTTTTCATCTGCATGCTTATGGCAGATTGAGATCGAAAGCTTTGCTTGGCTACGCGGGTGAAACTGCCAGTTTCTACGAAAGCTAAAAAGCTTCTTAATGCATCAATATCCATATGATATCCCTCTATTTAGCAATAAAAACATAGCGTTAAATCACTTCCATAACAAGCGGTAAATACTTCAATATTATTGATAGTTGGTATTCGTATTTTACGATAGTCGAATCGTGCTTTGCTGATTACAGTTAACTTTATCAGTGAGGGCGATAAATTGCTTTCAGTTCAAACCCAGACAATACAAGGAGTGGTTATGGTTGTTTATGGCGATTTACAGTCGGGAAATTGTTTGAAAGTGAAGTTGATTTTGTCACTGCTAGGGATTGAGCATCAGTGGCAGCATATTAATATTTTGGAGAACGAAACCCATACGCCTGAATTTTTAGCGTTGAATCCTAATGGAAAAATACCTGTTGTGGTGTTGGATGATGGCCGAGTGCTGTATGAGTCGAATGCGATTTTGAGTTATTTCGCAGAAGGCTCTGAATATTTACCCCAAGACAGTTTTCTCAAAGCTAAAGTCTATCAATGGTTGTTCTTCGAGCAGTATTCGCATGAACCTTATATTGCGGTAGCACGTTACATTCAAGTTTATTTGGGAATGCCAGCGGACAGAGTTGAACAGTATGAAGCGTTACATGCAAAAGGGTATAAAGCCCTCGATGTGATGGAGCTGCAATTGTCGAAATCACACTGCTTGGTAGGTGACAGCGTCACGATAGCGGATTTGGCACTATATGCTTATACCCATGTTGCCAATGATGGCGGTTATGATTTACGCGACTACCCACACATTAAGCGTTGGTTAAAAGCGGTCGGGCAGTTACATGCCAGTGTCGATCTGAAAGAAGCGGTGTAATGTGTAATTAGAGGGATAAAGGTATGTCACTTGTTATGTCAGATACGTTATTGACCGGATAAAGAGGTGTATTTGAATTTCATCGACGCAAGTGGTTGCCTTTATTGGAAAAGATCAGCGGAAAACATCACGGCTATTTTCTTCCATCTGAGGGTCGAATAACACTGCCTTAGCTTTTGTAGTTCTAAGAGCCTTACTGCTTATGAACCGTATGGAAGGGATAAATTTGCAAAGCAATAGATCGCATTATCAAATATGAGCGTAGTTTATTATCCGACTTTTTGAAAAAGGAGAATGACGAATCATGAAGCTGGCACAATTCAATATCGCAAAGGCAAAATACCCATTAGATGCACCTGAGATTAAAGACTTTGTTGATAACTTAGATAAGGTGAATGCGATAGCTGAAAGCTGTGATGGCTTTGTATGGCGCTTAAAAGATGAATCTGGTGATGCGACGAATATTCAGCTATTTGATGATCCTTCTATCATCGTCAATATGTCGATTTGGGACTCGGTGGATGATCTTAAAAACTTTATGTTCCGCACGCATCATAAAGATTTTATGCGCCGTAAAAGTGAATGGTTCCATGGTTTAACGGAAGCTAATTATGTTTTATGGTGGGTTGAAGATGATGAGATCCCCACGCCACAACACGCTGTGTCGCGACTTGAGCATTTGCGTGAACATGGCGAAACGCCTTATGCCTTTTCATTTAAATCCCGTTTTACGCCAGACGATTTGTTGTTGCTGGATGAGCTGATTATAAGTAATAGATGAGTGGCGGGTATTAAAAATTCAATCTCAGTTTGTTTGTCAGTTGGCGGCTATGATTGGTATTAATGGTAGAACAATCTAAGCCAAAAAAGGTGTATGTCATGTTTACTGTTAAAGAAGCCACCCTTGATGATTTAACTCACGTTACGCCTTTGTATGAGGCATATCTGACGTTTTATGAAGTAGATTATAGCGAGAAAAACCCACTTCAATACCTGCAACAACGCTTAGGAAATAAAGAGTCGGTTATCTACTTTGTGGTTGATGAACAAGGGCAATATGTTGGTTTTACTCAATTATATCCGCTGTTTTGCTCGCTTGAAATGAATCGCACTTGGTTACTTTATGATCTGTTTGTAACCGAACCTGCTCGCCAACATGGTGTTGCGCAGTTGCTGCTTGATCGCGCTGATCAGTTAGCGAAAGAAACTCAGGCCTCTTTCATTATGTTAAGTACTGCTATCGATAATTTAAAAGCGCAGAACTTATATGAAAAAAATCACTACGAAAAAGACACTGAGTTTTTTACTTATCTAAAGCATTGTTAACGTTAGCGTTGATTTCTGGTTTTTCATTAGTTTGATGGTTAAAGATCTTACTAGCAATAAAGGCTGTAAATGGAATGGTAAGCACAATACCGATACTGCCTGCCAAACCGTGAATAATGCTTAACGCGATCACTGGGGTATTCATAAACTGTTCAACAGGCATTGAAAGACCCCAGACCATCATGATGGTGGTGAGCGAGCTACCTGCAAACGCTAAAATTAACGTGTTTGTCATGGTTCCCATGATGTCTTTGCCTATGTTCATGCTGGCAAGCATCAATTGCTTGGGAGTGAGTTTAGGATTGGCTTGTTGTAGCTCTTGATACGATGAAGCAATTGAAATGGCAACGTCCATCACGGCGCCTAGCGCGGCAATCATAATGGTAACAAACATCAGCCAACGCACTTGAATAGGATTTTCTGTGGCAAGGTAAATGACATCCTCACCTTTATCTAAGTAAATACCTGATAGGTGTGCCCATTCGCCAAAGGTTTGAGCAAAAATACCCGCCATGATAACCCCAACTAAGGTGCCTAATATCGCACACAGACTTTTCTTGTTATAACCAGCAACTAGGATGAAATTAACGACAATTTTTATTGCCATTAATTCGATAGTGACCAAGGCTGGGTTTATTCCGTCAAATATGGCTGGAATTAATACGCCAATGATCAGTGCGGCAGTGAAATACAGTGAAATCACAGCGTTTAAGCCTGCGCGTCCACCAAACAATAAAATAAGCCCAATAAAGACCAGTGCCATGGTGTAGATGGGAGTAGTACGCTGGTGGTTAAACGCCCAAAAATGGCTGCCGTGAATGGTTTCGCGGATCATCAATATGAATTCTGATCCTTTATCCAATAACACGTTATGTTGACGACTTAATGGGTTATTGATTTCAACGGTTTCATTGGCATGCTCACCTTCAAGTACTTTGATTTTTAGGTGTTGTGTACCGCGATATATCCCAGGCGCTAAATCATCTTCAAAGACATTTTCATCGATGATGTTTTCCACTTTTGCGGAGACGAAATGCTGAGATTGTGTTTTATTTGGATGGAAAGATTGGCTCAACAAAGGGGAGTAAAGAAAAATAGCTGTTGAGAGCGCAAAAATCATGATCGGGAAAACGTATTTTTGAAACATGTGGCCTACAGAGATAGTCATAGATAAAAAGCGGTAGAGGGTATCTACCGCTTAGGGTGTTGAAAGCTATAAACGATTAAATTTTGTTATTTGGATCAACCGTCCAGCTACAGCCAAGGTTGAGTGCTTCTTTCGTTGCACTGCCGTCTGCTTTATAGGCTTTGTTTTCGAAATAACTGGTTGGATCGTTCATGTTTAACGCATGACTAATACTTGGGTATTTCACGTTATCTGGGTTGATATGAATACACAGTTGTTGATGAGTAAACTGTTTCCAGATATCGCTATTAGCACGGTTCTTTGTGATTTCACCGTTCGGTGCTAACTGCTTAATTTGCCAGTTATTCGTGGTGTTTAGGTGCTCATCGTTGATGCTAATACCGTTATGCTCTGTTACGTAAGCGGTGATCATATCTCGGATTGCTGGAACCGTTGCATCACTTGAATCGTAGAACACATCATCTTTCGTGAACCAACCGTTAGTGACCCCTTGGGTACCAAAGCGGTATGAGTTTAATGCTAGTTTGTATGTTGCATTTGGATCAAACGCTTTGCCGTCAACTAGGGTGATATCAACACGATCACCTGCAGGCTTTGTAAGGTCAACGGTGTATTCAATGGCACCATCGAATAAGTCGTAGTTATACGCTTGAACCTCTGGATTAAATGAAACGGTTAAATCACCTTCTTTGTAAGTATTGAAGTAGTTATATGACCACTCCATGTACTCTTTAAGGTGTGCACCTGTGATGTTTACGCCAATGAGTGCGTTATCGTATTTGTACAGGTTTGCGGAGTCTTTACGTTGGTAGTCTTGACTATCACGTAGGTTAGAAGTGTCGCTAAATAACGCAGCAGCAGAAATTGTCGCCCCTGATTTTTCACGCTCAATGAACTGAATTAAGTCAATCAGTGCGCTGTCTTGTACTTTTGCTTTGTGAATGGTGCTGTATAGTCGCGTACCTAAGTCATCAACAAAGTAGTCATCGTTTGTTGCTTCATCAGCACCGCCACCGTTAACAAAGTCACCGTCTACTTTGCCCAAAGTTTCACGAGCATCTTCTACAGAACGATCATGAATATCTTGGTATTCATCAACCATGTTCTGATTTTCTGCGATCTCTTTGGTATCAAGGTTAGAAAGGGTGGTATCAACGATTTTCCATTTACCTGACGCATCTTTTTCAACGTCAATTTTCGCCATGGCTAAATCTGAACCCCATTTACCCGGTTCAATGATTTTTACTGAACCTTGGCGATTTCTGTCGTCGTATTTACCTGATTTTGCTTTGTCTTCAACTAGGCCACTTTTCACACTGATGTCGTTACCGGTAGGCTCGCCTTTTTTCACGGTTTCAATGTAAGTTGCGTGTTCGTGTCCAGCCATGATCACATCAAACTTGTCAGCCAGCTCTGCGGCAATGTTGTATACGCCCACACCTTGATCGGTTCGACCTAAGTGCAGCGCACCGACAATAATATCCGGCTGGTGGCGAGCAATAACATCGTCAACGACAGCACGTGTTGCATTTAGCTCGTCTTCAAACTTTAAGCCTTTGAAATGCTCGGGTGCTGATGCTTCCCAGTTAGGGACATAAGAAGGGGTTAAACCAATAACCGCTACTTTACAGCCGTTAACGTTATAAATCTGGAAGCCACGCAGATAGTTTGCGTTATTTGATTCCCATTTGATGTTGCTAGAAATTACCGCGCCATCAAAGTTTTCTAAGTTACGGTCAAGGAATGAGCGATCAAAGTTAAATTCGTGGTTACCGGGCACCCATAAGTCGTAATTAAGATATTGTAAGGCATCGATCATTGGATGCGTTTCCATATCATTAAATAGCTGTGCTGAATTGCCTTGTACCGTATCACCGATATCTAACAGAATAAGGTTAGGATCTAAAAGGCGTTGTTGCTCTAAGATAGTAGCAATACGGGTTAAACCTGCGTGTTTGTCTTCAGCATCAATGGCATAGTCATAGCCGCGAAGGCGACCGTGTAAGTCAGACGTTGCAGCCAATGTGATGGTTTGTTTGTTTACTTGTTGATCACCTTTACTAACCACTTCTGGAGTGTGGGTCAGTGTTTGTCCATCAATAACTTTATTGTTGTCATCATGGTGGTGGTGGTCATCATTACAGCCAACAAGGGCAATAGAAACAGCTAGGCTTAATGATAGAATTTTAAATTTGCGCACTATTCGAGTTCCTTAACGAATAAAAGATAGTTTCTTGGTAGGGGAGAAACGGCGCGATAATAGGAAGCGAATGTAAGCGTTGTGTCAGCGTTATATGATGCTTCTGTCATTGATTTAAATAATGGGACTTTGCTTGTAAATTCTTATTCTGAATGATTTAGGCTATTAAGATAAAAATATGAAGAAAGGTGAAATAAGTATGGCTGGTCAATATTGTGTTGTTTTAACAACGTTTTCAGATCCCAAGGTAGGGAAAATTATTATCAATGAGCTGATTAGCCAGCGCTTAGCGGCGTGTGTACAGGTGATGCCTATTCAGTCTTATTATCATTGGCAAGGTGAAGTGAATTGCGATCAAGAGCAGCAAGTGCTCATTAAAACCAAAACATCATTGTTTGAAGAGGTTAAAGCCACGATTGTTGCGCTTCATGATTATGAAACCCCTGAAATCATTCAACTACCGATAACAAATGGTTTTGGTGATTATCTTTCATGGATAGACAAAGAATGTCGCTAATTTAACCCAGTAAGTTAAAAACAGTGACTTTTCTTTGATTTATCTATTGGGTTTAGGTAAAACTAAAGCATATATTGTGTTGCTAATTTGATAAATAACATAAATTTTCACCTTAAAAGAGAACGGTAAGGTAAGGCAACACACAAGGATGAGATAAACCGTGGCAAAAGACATTGCTACGGCTTTATAAAAATTAAGCAGGTGTTATCTATTGGGTAATACACTGTGACAACATGGAAGTGAGCATTTATGTCGGATCAATATCAACCCACCCCTGAATCTGAACTGCGTGTCCGTTATAACGACATCACACGCGGTGTTTATTTTATTGGTACAACCCCACCAAAAACCAGTACACCGATTGAAGATGTTGAAGGCATTGCTGATCGTTTAGTTGATCGTATTCGTGATCTCGCGATTGATGGTTTGATTGTTTACGATATTCAAGATGAAGCATCACGTACTAATAAGCCGCGTCCGTTCCCTTTTAAATCGACCCATGATCCTCGTCATTACTCATCACTTTTGAATAAGAAAACCGACCGTCCTGTGATCACTTACAAGAGTGTGGTGCAGTCAGAAACGGAAGCATTTGATGAGTGGCTAAATGAAGCGTGGGATGAGTACCGTGTACGTGACATGGTATTAGTGGGTAGTCCATCGGCGAAAAATGATGTTTCACTGCCATTATCTACGGCATATCAAACGCTGGCTGAAAACCGTAATGACTTTTTTACCGGCGGTATTATGATTGCTGAGCGTCATGCTAAGAAAGGTAATGAGCATGAACGTTTAATTGAAAAGTATAAGCAAGGTTGTAACTTCTTTATTTCTCAAGCGATTTACGATACTCAGGCGACGATTGATATTCTGACTCGTTACGCGATTGAGTGTAAAGAGCAAGGCTTAAAACCGCAGCGTATTATTTTAACCTTCTCACCTTGTGGTAGTGCAAAAACGTTAGAGTTTATTGAGTGGCTAGGTGTAAGCGTTCCTGAAGCAACAAGTTTGCGTATTTTGAATGCGGAAAACCCACTGCATGAGTCGATTAAGATGTGTTGTAACAGCTTAAATCAGATCTTGGATGCGGTAGTGGAGTATGACTTACCACTAGGCTTAAATATTGAAAGCTTAACTAATCGTAAAGAAGAAATTGACGGTTCTATCTTACTTTACAAGTTGCTACGTTCTTCAATGGACAGTCATTTAGCAAAGCATGAATTCCGTTTGTTAAAGCGTAAAGCTCGCGCGAATAAACTCGCATCTGCTTAACGTGTTCTAGTAACAAAGATTGCTAATAAAAATGGCTACCGACTTGAAAGAGCGGTAGCCATTTTTGTATCTGTTTCTTTTTCAATTCTCTTTGGAGAGAGTAGCGTTAAGGTTTAGGTATTTGGCAATTTTTTTCTGAGGCGGGTTCGCAGCCTCCGGTACATAAAATATCACCAAGGTCGTTTTTTATCGCAAAGCCACCATCTTGTTTGGAACACTGGTAGTTATCTTGTCGGTCTTTGATGCATTGCCCTTTACCACATAGTGGGTTGCCGAGTTTATCTGCGTAGATATGACCAAAAGGCGGCGGGCATACATAGTCACCTAAGGTTGTTTTTAGACAGTAACTAGCACTCCATGACGGGAGAGAAAACAAGAGTAATGTTGCTAATAATATCGATCTCACCATGTATTCCTTTTCGCTAGTTTGAAAGCGGTAACGTTATTAAGCTATATGACGTATTAATAGTGGCTAGGCTTATATTTGCTAATAGTGATGTAATTATAGTGTGATTGTGTGAGAGAAGCTGAGACAGATAAAAATCAGGAATAATTCTGATCCTGCGTCTTTGATTAATTCGACACAACGGTAAAAGGAGAAACTGATACGTTAAACAACGAGTAAACGAAAACAGAGATGATCTCTGCTTCCGTTACTGTGCCATTAAAAAGTGTCTTTACTCATTAATAAGAGCAATATCACGAATATATTCAGCTTGCACTTCTTTAGTGAAAGCATTGGGTCTTAATGCTTGAACTTGGCTAATGATGTCTTCTAATTGCCAGTTTTTTTCTAATAATAAGTGGGCAGCAAGTAAACCAGTCCGGCCTGAGCCACCCATACAATGTAGCGCGACTTTTTCCCCGTTATCTAATGCTTGGTGTAATGCAGGGGAGATTGCATCCCAATGCGGTTGAAAGCTTTCATCTGGGGCACAATCATCTTTTATTGGGGTATTGAACCATTGAAGCCCGACTTGCTGAACAACCAGTGGTAACAGACCCACTTTCTTTGCTTCCATTTCTTTGATGCTTAATGCTGTGACAACAATTGTGACACCTTGTGCTTTCAGTTGATCAATGCTGTCAACTAATGGCGTGCCTTTTGTTCCTGGACAAGGGGTTAGTACCAATCCTGCTGATTTATTGCTTATTGGTAATTCCCATGTTGGATGTGTCATGCGGTATATCCTTATCGTCTTTTCCATTTCTAAATAGTTATACACGGTAATTATGACACATATGATAATTCATATGTATTGATTTAAAAAATCTCATTAATGTTTGACCTCAGGTTTACTTGAGGTTTTATCCTATGTTGAGATTTATGAACTGAATAAGGACGTTTTAATGAAAGCGATAGGTATTGTTTATTTCTCGAATACAGGCATCACAGAAGCTTTAGTCGAGGCTTGTTGTGACGAGTTAGTATCAGATCCTGTAGAGATTATTATGCATAAGATAACGGGAACAGAAATTATAGAAGGGCGATTTGTTAATCATGAAATAATGGAAAAACTTCAGCACTGCCAAGCGATTATTTTTGCCTCTCCAACTTATATGGGATCTGTCGCGGCACAATTTAAAGCTTTTGCTGATGCGACAAGTGATCAATGGTGCGATCAGAGATTATCAGGAAAAATAGCAGCAGGAATAACTTCTGGTGGCTCACCGAATGGCGATCAAACTGAAACGCTACGGTATTTCCAAATATTAGCATCGCAACATGGCATGATTTGGATGGGAATAGATAGCCCTTCAAATTTCAACGCATTGGGAGTAAACCGCTTAGGATGTCAGGCTGGTGTTGTTGCTACCTCTGAGGACGGTAAACCTGATGCTAAAGATATAAATACGGCAAAATACTTAGCACGTCGTATCTATAATTTTATTCAGTAACTTGACGTTGGATCAGCGCTTATCAAAAAAGTCTTTATTACGAATATACTTTTGCATGAAGTGATAACTAAAAGGGCGCATGATCCAACTTATTATTGATCGTGATAATCGTATGATGGTGGGAATGTTTTGATATATTTTACCGTTGTGCAACCAGAGCATTTGCCCAACGTGCCAATGCATAAAAGGAATCGCGGGCAGAAAGGTGACAATATCTAGATCACAACAGATACGGTAGGTTTGTTGATGCAATGGGTAGTGTTTTTTAAAACTCCAAAATCCTGTTGCTGGCTGCCCAAAAGTGACTACACGCTTTATTGCATTTGGATAATATTGGTGTAAGTAGTCAGCACTGAGTACCGCCATTGCACCACCAGACGAGTGACCAGTTAAGCTAATGTGCTTACCGGATTCAATTAAGGGTTTTATTACGGCTTGGATCTGTTTAATGATTTCGTTGTAGTTCGATTGATTGCGGTGTGAGGTTAAATATGATGCTTGAAAGATATCGAGCTTTTGGCTATCGCTTAAATCTGGATGGCATTGATGAAAAGCATAGTTACGTTTTATGCTTTTTTGATGTATTAGATAATGATAACCCCAATGAACGTAATATGGCTTAGGTTGTGATTCGATTTTTTTCGGGAAACATGCAAGGTTGAGTAGCCAATCCCATATGTTTTGCGACCCTTTAAAGACTAAGACGACTTCTTTACTCTCGCCCCATAAAATACGAATAATAGTGCGTCCCCAGCGATCGACAATTTCTTCTCTGCCCTCAGGTAAAAAACCATATTGGGTATGATCAAAATCATCAGGGTAAGCCAGCTGACATAAAATCGCATATTGTTCATATTGATAGCGTTTTAGTTTATTCATCGTATTCTTTTTTTAGTTAACTTATCACCAGCATAAACACGGTATTTATCAATCTAATGACAATAAAAGAATACAGGGAAAGTCCAACCTAACACGTTCTGTATTAGGTCGGACTTAAATTAATGAGCACTCAGGGTAAATAAACTCTTTTGGGGGAAAGAGCCTAAGTTAATGTTCATTAAGCTACAAATGGCTTTGTAGACTCATCAATATTTCAATAGGTATCACACTGTAAGCAGAGCAAAACCTGTTTTCATATCGACTGTTGTATTTTTACGCTAAAATGAGGAAGTTAAAAGAGAACAATATAGGAAAAAAGGTTTCCTCTTTATGAGCGGTCAACGATTAAAATTGCAATTCCAGCGTCTGTACAACCATTTCTCAGGTAGGAATACTGAGACTAATCTTCATGATATTTCAGAAGTTTTATTTTGTACGCGTCGTAATGTTCGCATGGTCATCAATAAGATGGTCGATAAAGGCTGGATCGATTGGCAACCTGCCGTTGGGCGCGGAAAGCAATCACGCTTAATATTTAATAGCACTGACAGTGAGTTACAATTTATGCAAGCGCGTAAGTTAGTGACGGATGGCAAACTAGAAACAGCCTTGTCTGTGCTAGATAATAATGCTGAAAAACTGGTGCAATTGATCCATGAACAACTGGGTATTTCGCATGTTCATGGCAGGCAAATTGTGCGACTACCTTATTACCGAAGCTTTGGTAATCTTAATCCTTTCAAGCCACTTCGCCGCTCTGAACAACACCTTGTTAGACAAATTTTCAGTGGCTTAACCCAATTTAATGAGGAAAAAGGGGAAGTTGAACCTGACATTGCTCATGCGTGGGAAATGATTTCGGTAAGGCATTGGCGTTTTCATATTCGTCCTGCAATCCGTTTTCATGATGGGCGGTTACTTGAAAGTGATGATATTATTCAAACGTTTAAGGAAGTGAAACAGCAAGCGTTGTTTAAGCATATTGATGATGTTATTTCTCCCTTTGCTAATACGATAGATGTGTATTTAAAACGGGATGATCTTCACCTTCCTGCTTTGCTCGCGAATATCAGTGCTGTTATTCAGCCTGCAAGTTATCATCGTCGCTCTGATGCAACCACATTTCCGGTTGGTACGGGGCCTTATAAAGTCACGATTAATGATAAGCAGCGTTTAAAACTTGAAGCATTTGATATGTATTTTGGTTTTCGTGCCTTAACAGACGTAGTGGAAATTTGGATTTTAACGGGTTTTTCTGCTTGTTATTTAAAGCCATCACTAGAGTTAGCGCAGACACAAAGTGCAACCGTATCTAATAAGCTAAGCTTAGATCAAGGCTGTAATTATTTATTATTAAATAAAAATAAAGGCTTAGCACAACAAAAGGTTTGGTTAGATTATTTTCAATCTCGTCTAAACAGCTTGAGTATTATGCGTCATTTAGATCTTAACAAAGTCTCTAACTTTAAGGTGATTAATGCTTATGGCTTATTACCAGGATGGGTTTGTACAACAGATTACTCACACGATATTATTGTGCCAACGACGAAACGCTCTGTGACACTGGCCTATCAACAAGAGCATCCTATTTATCCTTATATTGCTGAATTGATAGCTGAAATATTAGCGAAAGACGGTATTACGCTTAAAGTGATTGAAATTGCCTTTGAAGATATCATGCAAGGCAAACAAGCCGACAAAATAGATCTCTGGTTAAATGGCATGAGTCTTGGGAGTGATCGAGCCGATGCGATATTGCCATGGTTATATAACTTTGAGCAAATTGAACGCGCTATGCCACCTCAAGCATTCACGCAGCTTGATACTCTTATTGATAATTGGCGGATGAATATTACCCCTGAATTTCCATTAGAAGAGATCCAGAATTTATTGGTCAATTGTGGTCAAGTATTACCCTTATTCCATACGTGGTTAGGTGTTGATGGTAACGGTGAATTAGAAGGGATGTCGTCTAATCAATTAGGTTGGTTTGATTTTAAATCGGTGTGGGTAAAACCAAGACACTAAGTCATGTCATTAAGTTTTGAAGTGAAAATCAGAAGTAGGCGTTAAATAACGCCTACTGTATTTAGATTAATTATCGTTGTGATTTTCTTCAAATTCGAGAATATCACCAGGTTGGCATTCAAGTAATTCACATAACTTATCTAAGGTTGAAAAGCGTACTGCCTTCGCTTTACCGTTTTTAAGAATAGATAAGTTTGCCTCTGTCATCTCCATAGCTTGAGCCAATGCTTTTAATCGCATTTTGCGTTTAGCCATCATGACATCTAAGTTAATACGTATTGTCATCGTCGGCTCTTAAATGGTTAAGTTTTGTTCATCCGCAAGAATATAAGCTTCTTTCATTACCCATGAAATTATCAATACGATTAGTCCCATAATAATGGTGATAAAATCTATACCCAAAAAACTAATAGCGATCATTCTCTGTCCTGGTGGATTATTGAAGCTAAGTATGAGTGTCATAATTGGTTGATAGAATATTGAGCCACCGACCCAATAAAATATGCTATAGCCAAGTTTTTGATAAATAGTTGCATTTTCTAAGGTAAAGATATTGTTATTTTCATAATTACGGAAGAGTTTAATTAACTTTGTTAAAGCATACATGATAATTGAGCAATAAATGAGGCTAGCTAACGTTGCGATGAGTCTTGTTGTGAGTGTTAATGGCACTTGAGTAATGTTGTGTAAATCATCATACGATGTTTGTACTATTCCAGTGTTCGTTAAATAGGCATATGGCGTATCAATGGTTAGCCAAAAATAGCAAACTAATATAGGTGTTAAAACGAAAAATAGTTGAAACAGTAAACGAGCTCTTTTACTTTGCTTTTGGATATTAGACATGTATTACCTCTTAAGTTGATGAGGCAAGGATAGAGACTAAACTAGAGATAAGCAATAAAAAATTATCGTTTTACGATAATTTTTTGTTTAAATATTTGTGGTTAAAAAGTATTGTTGACTGTAATGTTTTGATAGATAAAGAAAAAAAGAGCAATATTCACTTTTCTAGGTGGAAAGTGAATATATACTCGTTTTTAGGTTCCGGATGGGATTTAATTTTTTGCCGAATATTTTAAATTCAAATGCTGCTGTGATTCCATAAAAGCGACATGTAGGTTAATGAGTTGGACACTTTCTTGCTGCCATTGAGGATCGGTTTGATGTTGGCAAAACTCCACCATAGCAACAATGATTCGATCTAGCTTTTTTAAGCTCCAACGCTTTAGTTCTGCGCTATAACTGGCATCACATACCACGGCTTGAAGTTTGGCATAAGAAAGTTGAATGTAACCAAATGCCTGCTCGTTATAGCCTTGATGTTGATAATATTTAGTTAAGCGAAAACACGCATCTAGCCAGTAGGCTAGAGCTTCACTGCCAGTCTCATTGTCTAATTCATCCATCATGCTGCTAGGCGTTTGCTGAATGAGAGTAACCAACTCTGAAAAATCATGGTTATGGTTGGGTTGGTACCACCCTTTAACTGATTCTAACCAGCAGTGAAGTGTCATCATGCGATTTTTTCCTCTTTAAGTGCGTTGACTTCTGATTCATCCCAGTTTGCTACAAAGTGATTGTCAGCAACTTGGCGATGTCCTGAAACAGACTTCAAACTTATTGCACGGATCTTATCGGCGCTCTGTGAATAATCAGGTTCTGAATCCACGAGTTTATTAAAGGGTAGATCAGGATCGGGCACTGCAGAGATTAATAATTTAGTATAAGGATGCTGTGGGCTACGTAAAATAGAGCGAGTGTCTCCCCATTCAACAATACGGCCACGGTACATTACAGCGGTTTCTTCTGCGATATAATGTGCAGTAGCTAAGTCATGCGTAATGTATAAAAAGCCAATACCAATTTTATCTTTCATCTCTTTCATTAGGTTCAACACACCTAATCGAATAGAAACATCAAGCATTGAGGTGGGTTCATCGGCGAGGATGATTTCAGCACCCACACCAATTGCGCGCGCTAGGTTCACACGTTGACGTTGACCACCACTGAGCTGATGGGGGTATTTATCAAGATCTTCAATCGGTAACTCAACCAATTCCATTAGTTCATTTAAACGCTGCTCTATTGCGTCTTTACCCTTCACTTGTTTATGAATTAACAGTGGGCGAGTAAGGTGATGGCGAATAGTATGAGTGGGATTTAACGATCCAAAAGGGTCTTGGAATACCATTTGGACTTTACCGCGATAATTCAATACATCTTTACGTTTACGAATAGTATCGACATTATCGCCTTTAAATAAAATTTCACCTTCCGTTACGCCGTGAACTTTAGTAATGAGCTTTGCACAGGTACTTTTACCACAGCCGGATTCGCCAACGAGCGCTAAAGTGCGCCCCTTATAGAGCTTAAAGCTGATATTATCGAGAGCACGAAAGATTTCAGTCGAACCAAAACCACCGCCAGCAGTGAACTCTTTCACCACATTATTTAATTCAATAATTGGTTGTTCCATTACGATATTTCCTCTGCTGAGATAGAAACGTGTGGGGCGTCTTCATGAATGTTAGGGAATGATGCCCATAACTTTTGGGTGTATGGGTGTTGAGGATTGTTACGTATTTCACGTGCTTGATTGACTTCAACAATTTCACCGTATCGCATCACGGCAATGCGATCACAAAGTTGACTCATAAGCGCAAGATCGTGAGTAATAAATAACACAGAGAAATCGAATTCTTTACGTAGTTGATATATTTGCTGCAAAATCTCACGTTGAACAACAACATCAAGCGCCGTGGTTGGTTCGTCCATAACAATGAGTTTTGGGTTGAGGCATAGCGCTATCGCAATAACGAGCCTTTGACGCATACCACCACTAAATTGGTGTGGATACTCGGATAAACGCTCGCGAGGGATATTAACCAGATCTAACAGCTTTTCGGCACGTTCTTTTGCTTGTTCATTGCTGTAGCCAAGGTGGTGGCGCATTACATCAGCAAATTGCTCTTGAATAGGGAGTACGGGATTTAATGAGTTCATTGCACTTTGGAATACCATTGCAATGTCTTTCCAGCGAACAACGCCCATTTGTTGTTCAGTTAATGCGATAAGGTTTGTACCGTTGTATTCAATACTGCCTTTTGTGATAAGTGCTGGCGGCTTGTGTAAGCGATTAATAGCAAAAGCGATAGTACTTTTACCACATCCCGATTCACCCGCTAAGCCGAATATTTCACTTTTACCTATATCAAAATTTACTGATTTTACGGCTTTAAAGTCGCCATTGTCTGTAATGTAGGTGACTTCGAGATCACGTACTTTCAGTATTGGGTCTGAATGAAACGCTTGTTCCATGATGCTCTCCCTGCAAAAATAAAACTACATGATAATGAAAGTGATTATCATTAATATTTAAACAAATTAAAGGAGCAAGAAGAGGGTTGCAAAGGTTCAAGTTAAAGAAAGTGAGGCAGGTATCAAAAAATCATGTAAAAGTTGAGTGTCGCAAAAATATATACCACAAGGGTAATTATTATTTGTGAAAAGATTCCATATGGCAGCAATAACAGAGATAAAAAAGAAAAGCCCACACAAGATCACATTGTAATGTTGTGTGGGGGGGGGAGGTGAAAGATCAAACAGCGGCTTTTAATGCAGAGATAAAAATATCAATGTCGTCTTTTGTAATGTCTAAATGAGTGACAAATCGCAATGGGTTTCCAGTTGAGATCAAAATGTTTTGTGCTTTTAATGTGGTCGCCAATTGGGTTTGATCTATCTTACTATCGACTTTTGCAAATAAGATATTTGTTTGTACGTGACTCGTGTTTACTTCAAAACCATTCACTGTATTTAATTGTTCCGCTAAGTATTTAGCATTGGAATGGTCATCGACTAAACGACCTGTATTTTCAGTCAGTGCAATTTTACCCGCAGCGGCAATGATTCCTGCTTGGCGCATGCCGCCACCAAGAACCTTACGCCAGCGACGGGCTCTGGCTATTAGTGCTTTATCACCCAGTAATAGTGACCCAATTGGCGCACCTAAACCTTTTGATAAACAAATGGTGAAAGAATCAAAATATTGAACAATTTCTGTAATATCGACATTAAGTGCGGTGGCTGCGTTATAAACACGCGCCCCATCAAGGTGAAGTTTTAGGTTATGTTGTTCAACAAATTCACGCGCTTGTTGAAGGTAGGTGAGCGGTAACACTTTACCATTGATGGTGTTCTCGAGGCTTAAAAGTGTTGTGCGGGCAAAATGAGGATCGTCTGGTTTAATTGCAGCTATCAATTTTTCGAAAGGAAGTGTGCCATCATCGGCATTTTCTATCGGTTGAGGTTGGATCGAACCTAAAACGGCTGCACCGCCGCCTTCGAATTTATAATTATGTGCCTGTTGGCCACATAAATATTCATCTCCACGTTCACAGTGTGCCATTAATGCCAGTAAATTAGCTTGAGTGCCAGAACTACAAAAAAGTGCGGCTTCAAATCCATGGCGTTCCGCTGCAAAAAGCTCTAAATCATTAACGGTTGGATCGTCGCTATAAACATCGTCACCCACAAGTGCTTGGGACATCGCTTGACGCATTGCGGGAGAAGGGCGAGTTACCGTATCTGAACGAAAATCTATCATTTATTATCAACTTCCTATTCTGTTTTATTCACTATATCACTGTGTACTATTTGGTTTCTATAGTCGTAGATCCTTGTTATTAAGCATATGATGACACTATGTTTAAAACAGAATATTTGATAGTTATATTAATACGGCATTCGCATAAAACATGTTCTGTAAAGCATCTACACTTTAATGGTTGGTTGTTTATTATGCAATTATTGAAGAGACTCTGAGTACGGCCACACTAGGAGGATGATGTGATGTTAGTGGAACAACGTGATTTTACCTTACTTGGTAAAGTTCAGCGGCATGCTCATATTAGCGTAATCCCAACGGGTAAGTTACGCGTTAATATTCTTGAGGATAATGCAGAGCAAGAAGCTGAATTCTCGCAATTATGGTTTAGCAAGACCGGAACAAAAACATTATTAGTCTGCCGAGTTGAATCAAAAGTCAATTGGCAACTAGATCTTAGAAACCAAGATGCGAAAGAGCTCGAACACCTTATTGAATCGGCGCAAGAAGATTATGAAATCTTAATGCGTGATTTATAACTATCATCAATCTTGTTGAATGGTTTGGTGGGGCAATTTGTGATTTTGCGATATGAGTGTGTTTAACCCTGCTAGTAACTAGCAGGGTTTTTTCAGTTTCTAGGTTTAGGTAAAATGAGGCTTGCTTTCAAACCGCCGCGCTGGCTTTTGCTTAAAATTAAATCACCACGATAGCTATGCGCTAGTTCATTCACGATGTTTAATCCAAGCCCTGTTCCAGGGGTATTTTCATCTAACCGCACTCCACGGTGAAGTACTTGCTTGCATTTTTCTTCTGCAATACCAATGCCGTCATCTTCAATGACAAGGGTAATTTGACCTGATTGGTTCGACTCTTGGTAGACGCGAATCAAAGAGTTAGCCCATTTATAGCTGTTTTCGATTAAGTTACCGATCATTTCATCAAGATCACGGCTTTCTACTGCAACCATCACACTGCTATCAAGCTCGTTAACTAAGATCAGCTCTCGATTTGCGTAGACTTTATCCATGGCTAAGGAGATCGCATCCACTCGACTAGAAACGGCGGTTTTTGCCGCTAGGATATTCACAGCGCCAGCCATACGAGCACGACCTAAATGATAATCGATGTGCTGTTGTAACTGCTGGAGAGCGGGTACTAGCTTGGCTTTTGTTGGTTCATCGAGTAACGCGACTTCATTATTCAAAATAGCGATGGGTGTTTTAAGTGCGTGAGATAAATTCCCTGAATGATTACGTGCACGTAATAGTAGCTCTTGATAGTGGAAGAGTAAGGCGTTTAAATCATCAATAACCGGTTGTATTTCAACAGGATATAATCCAGTTAGTTCTGTAGAATGTCCTTCTCGCACTAGCTTTAAATTTCGACGCAATTTACGTAGAGGCCACAGTGACCAGCTGACTTGTAGCGTGGTAAGTGTGAGAATACCAATTGCCATAATGGTTAAAATTAACCATAAACCTCGCGTTAGTTGTTGCAAGGTCTTGAGTAATCGATCCTGATTGACGGCAACGGATAGTTCTACTGGATAATCACTATCAGGCAGTAGGAATTTACGTTTAACCACGATTAAGGATTGTTTATTAGGACCTTCAAACCCCTCTTCGCTATTCCCTGAAATGGTGGTGTCCCATAACGAGCGTGAACGTAGATGTTGTTTGTTGAGTTTGAGTGACCAATACAAACCGCTATAAGGGGAGTTAAATCGCGGGTTTGATAATCGACCATCAAGAAATACACGACCATGCGCATCAATATCGACAAGCGCTGTAATTTGATCAAGGTATAAATAAAGCTGGGTTTTTTCTTGGTCAATAAGGTAGCTTTTAATAAAGCTTGGCACAAGATAACCAGCCGTGAGTGTGATCGCTAATAGCCATATTGCAGAAGCGCTTAATAGGCGATTACGAATACTTGGCTGGCCTTTTTTCCGCATATTAATTCGCATTAATCCGATATCCAAGACCGCGAACTGTTTTTATTACATCATTGCCAATTTTTCGACGTATACGACCAATGAAGACTTCAATTGTGTTGGAATCACGATCAAAATCTTGCTTATAGATATGTTCCACTAATTCTGTACGTGAAATAACCTTATCAGTGTTATGCATAAGATAAGATAACACTTTGAATTCAAGTGCTGTAAGATCAATGAGTTGACCTTCCCAAGTCACCTTGGAAGTACGTGTATCAAGGCTTAAATTACCAGCTTGAATAACAGGAGAAGCATTACCTGTAGAACGGCGAAGTTGCGCTCTAACACGAGCGACTAATTCCACCATCTGAAAAGGTTTGGTTAGATAATCATCAGCGCCTGCATTTAAGCCATCGACACGTTGTGTGAGTTCATTACGTGCACTTAAAATAACGACAGGGCAGTTTACATTTTCTTCACGTATACCTTTTAATACGGTAATACCATCAAGTTTAGGAAGACCCAAATCTAAAACAATAGCATCCCAAGGTTCTGATGTTGCACGATAGAGGGCATCAATACCATCACAAGAAAGCTCTGCCACCCAACCGCTTTGTTCTAAACCAGCGATAATTTGTTCGCCTAAAGTTACTTCGTCTTCTACGACAAGAATTTTCATTTTGGAGCCCTGATGACATTTTCTAAATGTCGTCCTTTGATATTTAACATTTGTAAAGATTGAGCTTGATATTCAACTTTTATTATATTGTTTTGATTATCAATAAGCTTTAGTTCATAGATCCACTCACCATTGTCTTCGTTGAGCTCTACTTTAATTATACGTGCTGATAACTGTTGAGAGACTTTATGTTGAAGGGCTGAATAAGGCTTGATTAATCCTTTCTCGACAGCTGTCATTACATCATCGTGATGCTCTTCATCGTGGGTTATCGGCGTTGCTAATGCACAGAAAGTCAACGATCCGAGAAGCCCGACTATATATAAATATCTATGACGTATTTTCATATTTATAATTGTAACGTAACAACCATGAATGGAAAGTGAATGAGACGATTATGATAACGTGTGTAATGGTCATAAGTCGTTAAATTTTTAAGCTTTTATTCGAAAATTATGATCCCGTTATAGTAGAATAAGTATTGCATGAATGGTGTTTTTAAATTTTATTCAAATTTAGTGAATAGCTTGCTAGTTTACGGCATTTATCGCAAAATTGCGCAATAAAAAGTAATGAAATAGGTAACCCACGATGGCTTCTAGCGCACACGCACTTCATATTTTAGTGAAACACAAAGAATTGGCTGATGATATTCTAGAACAGCTTAAAAAGGGTGCAAAGTTTCAAGATCTTGCTAAGAAACACTCAACGTGCCCGTCGGGTAAAAAAGGGGGAGATCTTGGTGAGTTCCGTAAAGGTGCAATGGTGCCGCAGTTTGATAAAGCGGTCTTTTCTGGTAAAGCAATCAGTACCAGTGAAGCGTTAAAAAAGAAAAATAATAACTTACGCGGATTAATTCCAGAACCTGTAAAGACTAAGTTTGGTTGGCATGTGATTAAAGTTCTTTATACCGTTTAATCTATTTATTGAACCAGATTGAATTTATATTAACGCTCTTATTTTAGAGCGTTTTTTTATGCTTAATAGATACATAATAATATTATTAATGGTATCTATTGGTTGTTATTATTCAATTGTCTGTGTGAATAAAGTGGCTAATTTACATTGATTTACGCTTTAAAGCTGTTTAATTAATCTGTTTTTCCATAGTATTAATATATGCCCTTTTTATGGAGAATGACGATGAAAGGTTTATTCGATCAGCTAATAAATCAAGCTAGTAATTATATGGATAAGGGAAAAACCACATCTAGTTCAAGTACCTCTGATTTATTAAAAGGAGCGACAGCTGGTGGGGTTGTTGGTGCATTATTAGGCAATAAGAAAAGTCGTAAATTAGCCAAAAAATATGGTGGTAAAGCTGCCTTAGTTGGTGGTACTGCTGTGATTGGCACGGTCGCTTATCAGGCTTATAAGAAATGGTCGCAAGAGTCATCACATGCTTCTAATACGGCAATGGACTCACAGCAAGCGATTTCCCCAAATACCCAATTAAGAACAAACCAAGACTTGTTAGTTCAAGCTATGATTTTTGCAGCAAAAGCTGATGGTCATATTGACGAGCAAGAAAAAACAGCGATAGCACAATGGATGATTGAAAATGGGATCAGCCATGATGTTGAAACTGTGATTGTTCGTTGGCTAAATGCACCGTTAGATCCCCAAGTCATTGCGGCGCAAGTTAGTGGCTTAGAGCAAGCTTCTGAAGTTTATTTAGTTACATTATTGGCTATTGATGTCGATCATTTCTTAGAGCGTGCTTATCTTGACGCATTAGCCCAAGCATTAAAACTGCCAGTAGGCTTAGTTCAGCGAATAGAAGAACAAGCAAATGTTATGTCGTGATTGATTTAACACAGCTAAGATAGGGGCTAATTAAATATAGCCCCTGATTGTCAATATTATTTTGTTTGACCCGCTGGCATAGAACTATTGATTCTGACTGGACCTAAACCAATAACACACTGTTTATAACCTTTTTCCCAGCCTTTTAGGTAAGCTGCTCTATTTACGGTATCGTAGCTATTTACTATTTCTTTGGATGGTAAAAACTGCGCTTCCATGGCATTTTTACAACCATCGTCATATCCTTTTTTTTCTACTGGCGCCGTATCTTGTTTTACGATTTTTGTGATCACTTGTCGTTCTGATTGCGGTACAGTCTGTGTCGCACAACCTGAAATCAATAAAGTTAAGCCAATAAAGGGTAAATATTTATTCATAATATACTCAGTTATATATTCAATCTTGCTGTGATTACAAAAGCGACAAGCAAAACCATTATAATTCGTTATGAGTATATTATAGCAATACCCTTAATCAAACCGTAACCAATGCCATAGTGGTTGAAATTGTGAGTATTTTAAGCGATGAACTAAATGCATTATTGCTTAAGCGATACAACTATCTCTTTAGAAGAGCGAGTATCACTCCAATTTAATAATTTTGAATAGAAGTATTTTAGTATTATCAGATAGATAGTGATGAGACTGAAACTGGTTATGGTACTAATCCCTTGTTGAAAATGATTATCACCAGAAAGAAGTAATATTAAGCCAAGACTGACACCAAGTGATGAAATCATTAGCCATAGCGGAAAACTAAGCCTGAAAAACTGATAGAAATGGAACAATACAGAGAAGATCACTTTCTTTAAATGAAACATAATGTACTCCTAAGCGAAATTGTTGCCTAGTTGTTAAATTATTCCAGTTATTGATGAGAGTGAAGTGCAGTGATCAGATTTTGTGTCGTTGTTCATGGTTTGATGGTAACGATGAGGCGGTATTTCGCATCATCGTTATAGCCATACCATAATTACTTTTGTGCCTATGGGTGAGTTGGTTTAGGAATATAACGGCCTAAACGATCAATTTTTCTGTTTTTAGAGAAGAACATTTCAAGCTCAATCATGACCCCAGGGTTAGCGTGATAGTTGTATTCACGAGGGAATTCTAGCTGCGGACGAACACCTAGATATAGCCAGTGTTTGTAAATACGTTTATTCCATGTTGCAGATATCCAATAGTTTGTGATTTCTTTATTTTCTCCAGTATCAGCACTGATCCCTGTTGAATATTCGAATAAATTCTTATCATCATAACGATGGAATAATTCAAATTGCTGGAGAAGTTCCCATTTATCGTCTTCTTTCAAGTACTGCGCGCTGGTTGTGGTTTTGAATATTTTCGAATGCTCAGGGTTTATCGCGTAATAGCCACTGAGCTCACTCAGATAACCTAACCCTTTTGAGTGATAATAAAAGACTTGTTGTTCAAGTCGGGTTGTCCAGTTTTCACTAATAGGATCAACGCGTGTAAGTCGCATTTTTGTGAAAGGATCAAGTGGAAGCTTTAATTTAATACCAATATCAAAATCTGAATTCCAGTTGCCAAAGTGGGCATCTTGAAGACGAAATGCACCCACAGTATCGCCTGATGTGGTTTTGTTGCCTGTGGCAATACCACGTTGCTTGTTTTCAAGACTATCGAAGTCGCCGGGCTCGGAATCAATGATTAGTTTCCAGTCTCTTTTTACATGGGGCAGGTCAAGTTTGAAATAAACTTTGAAGTCATTATCAAGTTTGCCACGGTAAGAGTAGGCTAAACGATTACGAATACGTAAATAGCTTCGGTTGGTAAGTGCACTTTCGTCATCGTCTTTCGCTAAACTTTCGTCAAGGTACTCGCCAATATCATGGACGGTGTTGGTAAGTGATTGGTGTGAGTCATCAACCCAATCTGCCATGCTTGATTGATTGTTGGGATCAGTACTCGTATCGCTAACGGGTTCAGCTTGGCTAATACTGGGTATTATTGAGAATAAAAAAAACGGTAAACAAAGCTGTTTATAGCGAGTTTTAAATGAGACTAATGGTTTCAATTTGTTCAAACTTCCTTTTCGAATTCGTCACTATAGTTCTAAATAAACATCAAAATACAGATGTTATTTTTTACTGAGAATAGAGACACTTAAATTGTTATGATTTTATGCTAACAAAGCTAATTATCTCAGTTGTTATATTTTCATCACTAAATCATCATCTGAATGATGTGTAATCACACTATACTGAAAATGATTTTTATGCTTACGTCCTCATAGCTAGGATATTATTGATACACAGTATTTATCAATCGCTTTTGAATATTGTGGCTTATTATCACAAAGCTTTTGTGACATGTAGTGTAAATATTAATGGTATGTTCTAGAACTTAATGACAGTTTTAGATATTTCTGTTATTGAATTATATGAAACTAAGTGCGCTCGAGGGATGTATGGATAGTTCAGAGATAGAAAGCATTAAACGGGATATGTCAGTAAAAGTTCATGATATTTTTGATAACTTTGAAGAGCATAATAACCGACTACCAACGATGGAAGAATTTCGGAGTATCTTTCATGATTGTGCTGATCACTATTTAGGCCCATTAGATAAACAGATTGTCGATGGTATTAATGCTAATTTAGAGCGTCAACGTATCCGTGAACAACAGTTGTGGGACGCTGTGAACGAGCTTGAATCTGAAGAACGAGTTCGTAGAGACGCTGAATAAAGTTTATGGGCGATGCGCCATAGCTAAAGCAACTTTAGACTGTGGTCGTATCCCCAATTGTTGGCAAAAT
Source organism: Photobacterium sp. GB-36 (assembly GCF_003026135.1). Classification (NCBI taxonomy): domain Bacteria; kingdom Pseudomonadati; phylum Pseudomonadota; class Gammaproteobacteria; order Vibrionales; family Vibrionaceae; genus Photobacterium; species Photobacterium sp. GB-36. Next base: position 29,625 of record NZ_PYNY01000026.1, read on the forward strand.
GTTTGACTAACCAGTGTGAATTTTTCTAAATCTATGCCGGTTTTGATGTTAAGTCCTTGGCATAAATAAAGAACATCTTCTGTTGCTACATTACCACTTGCTCCTGGTGCATATGGGCAACCACCTAATCCCGCAATACTACTGTCTATTGTCGTAATGCCCATTTGCATTGCTTGATAAATATTCGCGATTGCTTGCCCATAACTATCATGGAAATGGACGGCGATGGCTTTTGATTGAAGTTGCTGATTTACACATTCCAACAGGGTAGCAACGCGTAATGGCGTTCCTGTTCCTATTGTGTCTCCCAGTGACACTTGATAGCAGCCCATGTCGATGAGAGCTTTTGCAATTTCTGCGACTTGTTGTGGTGGTGTTTTTCCTTCGTACGGACAATCTATCACACAGGATAAATACGCACGTACAGGTATTAAGTGTTGATGGGCTATCGCAATAACAGATTCAAATCGTCGAAGGCTTTCATCAATACTGGCGTGTATATTGTTTTGCGTGAAGGTTTCAGAGCAAGAAGTAAAGATAGCGACTTCATTGGCATTAACGTTAATGGCCGCTTCTAGGCCTTGTAAATTAGGAGTCAGAGCTGAGTAGAAAATATTGGGATGGCGTTGAATGTGCGAAAATACACTATCCGAATCAGCCATCGCTGGGATCATTTTTGGCGAAACAAACGCACCTGATTCGATATGCGTTAAGCCTGTCTGACTCAGTTCATTAATCAGCGCTATTTTAAGCGCTGTTGCTTTATCACCTAATGTTGAAAGATGAGGTTCGTTTTGTAATCCATCACGGGGCCCAACCTCAAAAACGGTAATAGCATCGGGTAGCGATAATTGAAGCTTATTCGTTAATGTCATTGGCTTTACTCCAACTTGGTGGGACTTTATCGAAAAAAGCTTGTATGCCTTCTTGTGCTTGTGGTGAACATCGAACTCGGGCGATTAATTCACTGGTATAACGAATTAAACGTTGATCAATGATTTCGACTTCACATTGACGACATAAGGTTTTGACTGTTGCAAGCGCTGCTGGGCTATTGGTTAAGATTTGCTGAAGTATTACCTGTTTTTCTTGTTGTATATCATCACAAATAAGGTGAATTAGACCAAGTTCGAGTGCTTGTTCTACCGTGATTAACTCTGCGGTTAACATAAAACGTTTTGCTTGGCGGATCCCAATTGCACGACAAACATACGGGGCAATTGTCGCTGGCACTAACCCTAACCTTACTTCACTTAAACAGAATTTAGCGTTGATACTTGCAATAGCAATATCACAGCAACAAATTAACCCTAATGCCCCCCCAAAAGCAGCACCTTGAACGATGGCAATGGTGGGAGCTGGAAAGTGGTTGAGTTGATTTAGAAGTTCAGCAAGTTGAGCTGCATCTTGTTGATTATTTTGCTCTGTTTCTAAAGCCATGTTTTTCATCCAATGCAGATCAGCACCCGATGAAAAATGTTTACCATTGGCTTCAAGTAGTAGGCCGCGTATCTCTTTGTTTATTTTAAGTTGATTAAGGGCGGTGAGCAGATCACCGATGATTTCAGCATTAAAAGCATTCGATTTATCGACACGGTTTAAAGTAATGGTCGCGATATTATTAGGTGAAACCGACACTAAGATATTTGGTTGTGTTTTCATAATATGACCTAAAAAGTTACATGCGGAAAATACCAAATCGGGTTTCTTTTATAGGGACATGCTGAGTAATTGAAAGCGCCTGAGCTAATACATCACGGGTAGATTTAGGATCAATAATGCCGTCATCCCACAGCCTTGCACTGGCGTAGTAGGGATGACCTTGTTTGTCATAGAGCGCTAAAATCGGCTGTTTGATTTGTTGTTCGTCTTGCTCTGTCCAAGGTTTATTTCCTCGTTGGCGGATAGCCTGAGTGATTTGTGATAAGACTTCAGCGGCTTGCTCACCTCCCATGACGGATATGCGCGCATTAGGCCACATCCATAATAGGGTTGGATCATAAGCTCTCCCACACATACCATAATTCCCTGCGCCGTAAGAGCCTCCGATGATAACGGTAAATTTGGGCACATTGGCACAGGCAACAGCCATCACCATTTTTGCGCCGTGTTTTGCAATACCTTCTGCTTCAACCCGTTTACCAACCATAAATCCGGTGATGTTTTGTAAAAACAACAGAGGGATTTTCCGCTTACAACATAGCTCAATAAAGTGAGCGCCTTTTTGTGCCGATTCTGAAAATAGAATGCCATTATTAGCAACAATACCAACAGTGTGACCTTCAATGGATCCAAAGCCACACACGAGGGTATTGCCATACATAGCTTTAAATTCGTCAAATTCAGAGTTGTCGACTAAACGGGCTATGAGCTCTTTAATATCAAATGGAATACGGATATTGGTACCCACAATGCCGTAGATGTCATCCATGCTGTATTTAGGTGGAGAAGCAGTCGAATCATGATGAATACTAGCACTTGGTATATTGCAGCTAGCAATAGCATCACGTGCAAGACTCAATGCATGTGCTTCATCATTAGCATAATAATCAGCAAGACCTGATTTTTTACAATGAACATCGGCTCCACCTAATTCTTGTGCTGTTACTTCTTCACCTGTTGCTGCTTTTACTAAAGGGGGACCAGCTAAATAGATTGTTGCTTGATCTTTTACCATGATAGACACGTCAGACATGGCTGGAATGTATGCGCCACCTGCAGTGCACAACCCCATAACTACGGCAATTTGAGGGATCCCTTTCGCTGACATTTGAGCTTGATTGAAAAAGATGCGACCAAAATGATCTTTATCGGCAAAGACTTCGGCTTGGTGGGGTAGGTTAGCGCCGCCAGAATCAACAATATAAATACAGGGAAGATGACACTTTTCAGCGATTTCTTGGGCTCTCAGGTGTTTCTTTACCGTTAGTGGGAAATATGTTCCACCCTTAACTGAAGGATCGTTGGCAATGATCATACACGCATGCTGGTGGATGTAGCCGATGCCAGCAATAATGCCAGCACAAGGCACGGCTTCGCTATAGACATTTAGTGCGGCAAAAGGGGCTATTTCTAACCATGGACTGTGTTTATCAAGTAACTGATGAATTCTTTGTCTTACTGGTTGTTTACCTTGTTTTTTTTGATGTGCTAATGCCGATTCTCCACCACCTTGATGGATTATCTCTAGCTGGGTGTTTAAGTCGTCAACCAACAATTGCATCTCATCATTATTGTTTTTGAACCATTGGCTGGTTGTATCTACTTTTGAGGTAAGTTGAGCCATGGCTTACTCCTTAGCGAGCTGATTCTGAGAATAATTCACGTCCAATTAGCATGCGTCTTATCTCTGAAGTTCCTGCACCAATTTCATAAAGTTTGGCATCTCGTAATAAACGTCCGGCAGGGTAATCATTGATGTAGCCATTACCACCGAGTATTTGAATGGTTTCTAACGCCATTTTTGTGGCTAGTTCAGCACTAAGCAAAATTACGCCAGCTGCATCTTTACGGGTGACTTCACCGCGGTCACAGGCTTTTGCAACGGTGTAAACATAGCTGCGAGCAGCATTGAGTTGGGTATACATGTCTGCAATTTTGGCTTGGATCAGCTCAAATTCACCAATCGCTTTGCCAAATTGTTTTCGTTCATGGATGTAAGGGATCACGACATCCAAACATGATTGCGCAATACCGAGTGGGCCGGCAGCAAGTACTACGCGCTCGAAGTCTAATCCACTCATTAAGACTTTTGCGCCGTGGTCGACGTCACCCAGTACGTTTTGTTTCGGTACTTTGCAGTTAATAAAAACTAACTCGCACGTATTTGAACCACGCATACCTAATTTGTTGAGCTTTTGCGCAGTAGAGAAACCATCAAATTGTGATTCAATAATAAAAGCAGTGATTGCGTTGGTTGAGGTGCGGGCATAGACCACAAGCGTATTGGCCTCTGGTCCATTAGTGATCCACATTTTATTACCGTTGAGTACAAAATGATCACCGTGATCTTCTGCTTTTAACTGCATGCTCATAACATCAGACCCAGCATTCACTTCGCTCATTGCCAGTGCACCAATGTGTTCTCCTGTGATTAATGCTGGTAGGTATTGTTGCTTCTGAGCATTATTACCATTTCTGAATATTTGGTTTGTACATAAGTTGGAATGGGCACCGTAGCTCAATCCGATTGAGGCAGAAGCACGACTGATCTCTTCCATCACGATAACATGTTCTAAATAGCCCATAGCAGCCCCACCGTATTGTTCAGCAATGGTGACGCCAAGTAAGCCCATTTCGCCTAATGATTGCCAGAGGTAATGGGGAAATTGATTGTCTTGATCTATTTCGTTAGCGATAGGAGCAATATGTTCAGCAGCATATAAGTTAACCTGTTCGCGCAGCATATTGGCAGTATCACCTAAATCAAAGTTGAGTGGTGAGTATTGGCTATGCATAGTAAAGCCTCCTTTGCGGAACCTGTTCAGATTACTTGTCTTTGTATGATTCTGTTTTTATTAGGGTGTGCATACAGCGTTTTTTTGCGCGTTCAAGTTCAATAAGAGTGATATCAATATCGGCGCATTGATGGGTCAGTTGTCGTTGTTTTTGGTCGATGATGTTGATCATGGAAAGAAGCTGAGCATGGCTTTTGTTGTCATCGTATAAACTGAAGAGTTCCCCGATTTCTTGTAAAGAAAAGCCTAAACGCTTACCGCGAAGTATTAAACCGAGTCGAATTTTATCTCGTCGTCCATAGACACGATTAACGCCATCTCGTTTAGGTGAAAGCAAACCTATATCTTCATAAAAGCGAATACTGCGTGGTGTTATTTTAAATTCGTTTGCAAGCTCGCTGATTTTGAAAGTCATCACATTGAGTCTCCTGCAACGTTAGATAGGTAAAAACTTTTCACCTATCGGTTAAGCAGAGCAGTGATTTTGAGTATTAAAATCCCAGCAAATGTTTCTTAACGTTTACGTAAATGTTAGTGCTATGCTTACAAAAGCGTCAAGAAATCCCCTAATATTCCTGCAAGCAATGTTTTCTAAATTGACGTAAAGAGGTGATTGGTATGAGTAAGGATATTCTGATCGTTGCTGCTAAAAGAACGCCAATTGGGAGTTTTCAAGGCGATTTACGGCATTTTTCCGCCACTCAGCTTGGTAGTATTGTTATTGAAGCAGCATTACGAGATGTTAAACGTGTTCAGCCAACAGATACGACTTTAGAACATAATAATGAGATAGAGTATGAGCACATTGCACAATTGATTGATGAAGTCTTTATGGGCTGTGTATTAACGGCAGGTGTTGGGCAAGCCCCTGCAAGACAAGCAGCTTTGATGGCAAAAATTCCTGTATCGGTTTCCTGTACTACGATAAACAAAGTTTGTGGCTCAGGGTTAAAATCAATCTTATTGGCTTGCGATATGATTAAAGCTGGAGCGATTCGAACGGCTGTCGCTGGAGGCATGGAAAGTATGACCAATGCACCTTATTTACTCACAGACAGTCGAAACGGTATGCGAATAGGCCATAAAGCGGTACTTGATCATTTATATCTAGATGGATTGCAAGATGCATTTGATGGGCACTTAATGGGCGTTTATGGTCAACAAACGGCAACAAAATATAATATTTCACGAGAAATCATGGATGAATGGGCTGTAAGGTCAATTAATAAAGCCCGCAAAGCGGATAGTCGTCAGGCATTTCACGCTGAAATCGTCCCTATTACCGCTCAGAGTCAAAAAGCATTAGTGACGGTTGAAAAAGATCAGCACCCGAATGAAGTGAATATTAAGAAAATACCAAACCTTCCTCCTCTATTTTCGCAACATGGTGAACAAGGTACGATCACTGCCGCTTCATCAAGTGCTATTGGTGACGGTGCCGCAGCTTTAGTGTTAATGGAAGCTGAACAAGTTCGACGACAAGGCTTATATCCACTGGCATCAATTAAAGGTTATGCCAGTCATAGTCGATCCCCCGATGAATTTACTATTGCACCTATTCATGCCATTAACCAATTATTAGATGATCTTAATTGGTCTATTGATGATGTGGACTTGTGGGAAATTAACGAAGCTTTTGCTGTGGTGACAATTGCCGCGATAGAGCAGCTAGGTATTGATGCTGAAAAAGTGAATGTTAACGGTGGAGCTTGTGCATTAGGTCACCCAATAGGCGCGACAGGAACAAGAGTCGTGGTGACATTAACCCATGCATTACGACAACAAGCGCAAATGTTGAGTGGCACGAAAACGCTAAAAGGTGTTGCTGCTGTATGTGTTGGTGGAGGAGAAGCATTGGCAATTGCGATTGAAGTTGATGTTAAATAGTATGACATTGAAGATTGGAAATAAGTTAAAGGAGTAAGTGATGACAGGAATGGTGAATGTTTCCTATATCCGTTGTACTGATGGACATAGTATTGGTGTACTAGAGCTGGATAATCCATCATCGCTTAATGCACTTACGTTAAATATGCATAAAACGATTTACCAGTATTTACAGCTTTGGCGTGAAGATGAAAGCATTGTTGCTGTAATGATTAAATCGGTGGGTGATCGCGCTTTTTGTGCAGGTGGGGATGTGCGCAGTATGTATTATGCAATGGAAAATGATCCTGCTTTAAAGCATCAACAAAAGCCACCAAAGATAGCGTTAGATCAAATTGAAAGTCACGTAGCTAAGCCATTTTTAACGGAATATTTCTCCGTTGAATATAGTTGTAATTTACTCATCCATCACTATAACAAGCCCGTAATTGCGTGGGGACATGGGTATATCATGGGGGGAGGATTAGGATTATATATTGGCGCAAGCCATCGCGTTGCTTTACCGAATACAGTATTAGCGATGCCGGAAATAACTATTGGCTTATATCCTGATGTTGGTGCGACATGGTTTTTAAACCAGCTTCCTGATGGGATCGGTATGTTTTTGGGCTTAACAGGTGCACATGTCAACGTTTGTGATGCTCGAGATTTAGCAATGGTTGATCATATTGTTGCAAATAGTGCTTATGATAATGTTGTTAAACAATTAAAGCATTACCCATGGTCAACAATATTGGCTGATACGCAAAGTCAGTCATTGGTATCAGAAGCAATCTCGGTCATATTAAATAACGGTGCTGAAAAAGCGCACTCTGTGTTACCTGCAAATCAATTGATGCCATACTTTGCACAAATTCAGGCGGCTTGTTTTGCTCAATCATTACCCACTATTTACGACCAAATTAATGCCATTGATGGTTTGGGCCGCTGGATAGAGACAGCAAAAAAGGCCATGAATGCAGGTAGCCCTATTACCGCACACATTTGTTTTAAACAAATACAAAGCTACAAAGATGTATCTTTACTTGACTGTATAAAAATGGAACTGGGTCTTTCAGTAAATTGTGGTTTGTTAGGTGAGTTCAAAGAAGGTGTCCGAGCGCATTTAATTGATAAAGATTATATGCCTAACTGGATTTATTCATCTGTAAATGATGTTGATAACAAGGTAATTGAGCAAATATTTACACCTATCTGGTCTGAGCATGAGAATCCAATTAATCAGGTCAATATTAGCTAATTATTTATAATAACTTAGATTTTATGAATAGAAATATTGTGATGGATAAATATACGTTAAAGTAACAGAGTTAAACTTTTGTTTTAATTCAGGAGCAATTAATGAATATTGAGAATAGCGTTGTTGTCATTACCGGTGCTAGTCAAGGTCTAGGCCAAATGATGGCTGTAACTCTAGCTCAAATGGGCGCTGAATTGGCTTTAATTGATATCAACTCAGCTGGGTTACGTCAAACGCAAGATCAGTGTCATATGTTAAACAGTAAAGCAATGATCTATGAGGCTGACGTAACAAGCGAAGATGAAGTTGTTCAAGCATTTGCACATATTATTGAAGATTTCGGTCATATTAATGTCTTAATTAACAATGCTGGTATTCTTGATGATGGCTTCCTGGTTAGTGAAAGTAATGACGTATTAACGAAAATGCCGCTAGACCAATTTCAAACGGTGATGGATGTTAATGTTACTGGTTCATTTTTGTGTGGACGAGAAGCCGCTGAAAAGATGATCAAGACAGAATCTCAAGGCGTTATTATTAACATTTCAAGTGTCGCTAGAGCAGGAACATTAGGCCAAACTAACTACGCGGCGTCAAAAGCGGCAGTTGCAACGATGGCTGTGGGCTGGTCGAAAGAGTTAGCAAAATACGGTATTCGTGTTGCTGCAATTGCTCCCGGTTTGATTGATACTCCTTTAACTGACCAATTGAAGCCCGAAGTGCTTGAAAAAATGAAGGCATCAGCACCTTTTGAGCGTGTTGGTAACCCTGAAGAGATTGCCCATACAGTGAAGTATATTATTGAGAATGACTACTTCACTGGGCGTATTCTTGAAATTGATGGTGGTATGCGTTTATAACGTTAATTAACCATAAAACATCGCATATAGTGCCATGCCTCCGCCGACTACAAACATAATCATAGAGACAGTAAAGGCGAATTTAGCAAGGTATGGCATTAATTTTTCCATGAGATTTCTCTGTTCATTATTTCAATGAATGAATATTACCTTTCATCTTCTGTTTAGTGAAGATAATTAAATTTATTAAATATAATTCTATTACTTATTCTTTATACTTATTTCGTATACAATTGCGAAAAACAAGATTAGAGATATCTTATGAGTATATTAAAGTCTGCAAAGCTCGCTTACAGTCATAAAAATCACGGTAAAACATTATCTATCGCTAAATACGCGATTAGAGCGATGGTATATTCACGCCAATATAATGAACTCGCTCATTTCTTTTTAAATGATCAACGAAAAGAAGTCATTGATCAGCAACCTGAATTTTTAATGCGCTTTACAAAACCCTATTTGGCTACGTGTTTTTCTAAAAATCAAATTGTTGAGGTTTTAAAAAAACATTATAACTGGATGGAAAGCCATTTTTCAGATTCAGCTCGACATACTATTTATACTGATGAATTAGAGCTTTATAGCTTTGATATTGAAGAAAAGTCCTATCAAGTTAAACTAAGTTTTGACCACACTTATCGCCGCGAAGGGGAATTAGCGTTAATACTGACAGATAGCAATGATCACCGTTATTACGCTATTGCATTTACCGTTATTGATAATGATATTTATGTTGGTTGTATGCAAGGTGGTTCTAACGATAATGGATTTAGTCGTTTATTTACGAAAGCTTTTTATGGCTTACGACCAAAGTCTTTTATGGTTGAAACCTTACGTTTATTTGCTAATGATATGAATATTGAGCATATATATGCGGTTAAAAATAGTGCACATGTATACACTGCTAAGCGCTATGGTAAAAAAGCATCAACGATCAACCTTAACTATGATCAATTATGGCAAGAACATAATGGTGAAGAATACAATGATGCTTTTTATTCATTACCATTACATACAGAGCGTCGCGCAATGGAAGATATCAAACGACCAAAGCGTAAAATGTATCGTGAACGTTACGCCTGGTTAGATGAATACGATCAAGATCTTAAAGAACAATTGGATAGTGTTACGATTCAACATTGATTTATTGTAGTGAATGAATCGATTAAGCAATAAAAAAGGCTTGTCACGATACATAGTGACAAGCCTTTTTATGTTTTTCTTATTTTAACCTGCTGCGACGTTATCTTCAGGATATTTCAGCAAGGTTGGTTTAGGACGAGCTAACATGTATGCCAAGGTTAGTGGGCCTAAACGACCGATGATCATGACGACTATCATGATGTATTTACCGGGTTCAGATAAGGTTGCTGTTAAACCAGCAGTAACGCCTACGGTCGCAAATGCTGAAATGGTTTCAAACATTACCTCATAGAATGGGGCTTTTTCCGTGATCATTAAGGCAAACATTGCAATGGTAAGTACAATGCCACTAACCACAATGATGGCTAATGATTTTGTCACCGTTTGGTTTGAAATTGTGCGCTTAAATAGCACTACACGATCACGTTGCTTTAAGAACGACCATGTTGCCAAAATAGCTACGACAAAGGTTGATACCTTAATACCGCCACCTGTAGATGTTGAACCAGCACCAATAAGCATTAATAGCATCATGACCAACATAGTTGGTTCAGTAAACTTACCAATATCAACACTGTTGAAACCGGCTGTACGTGCTGTAGCTGATTGGAAAAAGGCTGCTAACCATTGCCCTGATTCATTAAGTGACCCAAGAGTGTGGCTATTATGGTGTTCTAAAAGCCAAATCATTACGGTACCAACAAATAATAGTATGGGTGTTGCTATTATCATTATTTTTGAATGCAAAGATAAAAAATGGAACCCACGGTGTGCATTTCTTTTGATATCAGAAATAACAGTAAAACCTAAACCGCCTAATATGAATAATGATGAAATCGTAATAATAACAAGAGGATCATCAACATAGCGTGTTAAGCCATCTGAAAATAAAGAAAAACCCGCATTGTTAAAGGCTGAAATCGAATGAAATACTGCAAAGAATAGACCTTGCTCCCAACCCATCTCAGGTACCCAGCGTAGCGACAGAAAAAATATACCGATCAATTCACAAATAAGCACAAAGATAATGATGTGTTTTACAAGGCGGCGAATATTTGTGAATTTATCTTGTCCTAATTGTTCTTTCGTTAATGCTTGTTGACGTAAGCTTAACCGCAAACCAAACATGTAAAGTAAAACGGCAGACAATGTCATTTGTCCTAAACCGCCAATTTGCATGAGTAGCATTAATAACACTTTACCACTAATGGAAAAATGCGAGCCTGTATCTACTACACCTAAGCCCGTTACACTGATCGCAGAAGTTGCAGTAAATAGAGCATCGACAAAACTAAGCCCTGAAACTGAAAATGCAGGTAACGTGAGCAGGATTGCTGCTGGCATTAAAATGGCTAAAAAACTAAAAATGATGATCTTAGGTTCAGACCATCTTTTTTTATGGTTGTCAGTTTTGATAGGGACATACATGCCCCTGTTTGGAATGAAACTCATAGCTTTCTTAAAGTCTCAGTTAATATTTTTTCAGGTCCTGTGATAATTAAAATATCGCCTACTTGTAATTCAGTGCTTGGATCAGGAGCTTTACGTACTTCAGGGCCACGTTTAAGTGCTAATACTTGGGTTTCTTTATGAGCACCACATGGGTGTTCATATATTTTACGTCCCATATTTTTTGCTGTAACGACCACTTCTGCGAGTGAAATACCACTTCCTAGTTCAGAGAACTCAAAAATACGTTTATCTAACATATTGCGAGCTATACGAATCCCCATATCACGTTCTGGACGGATGATCTTATCTGCGCCAATTTTAGATAAGATTTTGCTATGAGGTGTATCCTTTGCTTTAACCCAAACTGTTTTCACTCCCGCCTCTTTTAAAAGAAGAGTAGTAAGAATACTGGCATTAACATCTTCACCAATTGATACCATAACAAGATCATAATCGTCCAATTTTAGCTCAGAAATGGTGGCTTCATTTGAACAATCAGCAACAACAGCTTGAGTTGCGACATCTGCCGCTTTACGCACACAAGTTTCATCAAGATCGATAGCAAGTACTTGAGCGCCACGCTCGCTAAGTTCTTGACAAAGTGACATACCAAATCTGCCAAGACCAATAACGGCAAATTGTTTATCTTCAGGATTCATTGTTTTTCCCCAAACTGTTTTAGTATAGCGTTTTAATTGTTTTGTTGTTGATTCAAAATACATTTTTTAAAATGTTGTAAAGACTATGGACGTGTAAAATTTGTCTTATTCAATTTAAGGTACGTAGTCGTTACACATTTCCAATTATCAAAATAGATCGTGAATAGTGCTAGGATTTTATTTGTAATACAAGATAATTGAGTGTTGGTATAGATCGCACCTGCTACAGAGTATTCTGTAATATTAACTTAATCTATTGATTTAAATTCAATTTATTTTATTACTAGTGCGTTTATTTTAAAAATAGCAATCTTATATTTAGTACAAATCATATAAACTTATAAATTTTGCACATCTAACTGTTGTTTTTTTGCCCATTTATGTGTGCGGTGTCACGTATATAAGTTAGATGAGTGTAAATAACTAATTTGTTCTGCTTTTTTACCTCAAAACGCCAATATTTGCATTGTAATAAAGCTGTTTCCCTTTTCCTTGATTAATATTACTTGATAAGTATCAGACAGGGCATTTTTATGCGTTGTTTTTGATATGTCGTTTAATACAGAACTATTAACACTAAAGTTGACGTTGTTATCGGCAGTGCACTGAACGATTCTATTATACTCGAAGACGAGTAAGTGGTTATATCTACCACCTTTTTTGTGGTTATTGCGTTATACGCATTGTGTTCTATTTTTATATTTTGTTCGGTAATCGCACCTTTAATCTTAGGTGTCTTTGATAAGGAAATTTAGAACTTTCACATCATGAAACTCAAGGATGATTATCTTGAAAATATTTAGGGCAGGGTAATAAACCGCTCTGCCAATATTGTATGCCATTATTTTTATTACCTCTGTTCGTTATCGGAAAGAAGTAGTTTAAAAACATGTGAATAAATAAAATATTGCCAGCATGTTTGACGTTAACTTTACAGACCTCATTCTGTTCTATGTGGAAGATATATATGATAATTAACTGCCATCATTAATGTGAAAACTTATGGTTACTTTGATAAAAATAGCTTGTAACAAATACGAGAAAGAATAAAGCCTGTGATTAATCCTCCGGTATTTGCAGCTAAATCTAGCCATTCGCCATAGCGATTAACATAAGGCTGGATTAATTCAATTACTCCGCTCCATGTAATACACCCGACAAATAACCAAAACCAATATTTAGGCATTTTTAGGCCAATAGCAAAAATTAATGCGCTATAAGCGATAAAGTGATGTGTTTTATCTGTTCCTGGTACTTGGGGTAAGCTGGGTTGAGGTAATAGTGATAAAACTGTAATTATCATTAGCGTTAGTAAAGTAATAACTTTCCAGTGTATTTCTATAAAACGTAACAATGTAGGCATAAGAAAGGATTGCTTTTATATAAGAGTAATAGGATTTTTCGATCATACGTGTGATTAAGTAATGTTCAAGATACTTATCATTGATAAGTAGCAGGAATAATCCTGCTACTTGAAGCTATTCTAAATTATCGAAATCGGTCTTATCTATTAGAAAAGGGGCATTGAGTAAATAAGATTGGCTGATAAAATGCTCAGCAAGCGTTCTGACCGTCTGTAAGTATAACTCAAAATCCTCTTGGTGTAGTTGACTTATATGTTGCGTTAAAATAAGTCGACAAAGTTCTCCAGTAATCGAGTGTGAAATTTGTTCGACAAGTTTATATGTCGCTTGCTTTGATAGTTGAAAGCCTTTATCAATATCTTGATTCACAATAACTCGACTAAATACAAGGTCGAGACTTTTTGTTATATCCTCTTGTGTTGTAAATGCGTTAATGAGTGATGTGATTTGTTGAATAGATAAAGCAGACATGACCATTTCACATTCAGTATTAAATGTATTTTTAACCAAATCAGTTGTTTCTTTCTGAGTGATGTGGGTCAGTGTTCCACGCCTGTTCGCCGCTTTAATAGCAAAGTCTTGTTGTGATTGACGAATAACCTCAGTCAATTCCTGACTTATTTGATCAAAATTCTGAAAGTTGGCACTAAATCCATAATGGCATTGTTTGCTGATGGTATTAAGAGACGCTCCTTGAAATGATTGCAGAAGTAGATAGAGCGTGTAAGTGATCTTATTTTGAAAGATACACGCATTTTTTTTTGCACTATGGCTATTAGATGACGGATTTAATGCCATAGTGGTTAGGATTTGCTGCACAGCACTTTGAACTTCGAGTTCTAGGCTGGCAGTTTCGCATAACCTTGTGCTCATAAGCGTACTCCTTTAACGCTACTGCTCTTTAAGCATGATACAAGATTATACGAATTTCACGTTTTAAACGTTTAAATGTGAACAATATTATCGAAAAAGCATGTTTTTATAAAGAAAATAGCAAGTTACGACATACTAATAAGGATCTATTTTTTATGATGTATTGTTCGGTAGATATATTTTACGTGTAATCTGCCTACTTTTTAACCGTTTATCTAAACTATAACAGGATTTAGGAGGAGGGCTGTTCAGTTTTGTGAGTAAAGCGTCAAGTGTGATGGTGAAAACTGAATAATGGCAGTGAAAAGAAGATTGCTATATTTAATATTTAGATACAGCAACCTTATAATTTATCATGAAGCTAATTAGAGTGAGTATTCGTGAGTTGTGCGACTGTTGCCACTCTCGTATGTAAAGTGATTTGATTATGAAAAACCATCAACTTAATTTTATTTTTGTAGGCTGTTAACGTTCTAACTTATTAATTAGCTCTGTTAATTGCTGGTTTAAATCATCGTTAATTAATGTGTTTTTTTCTAAATCAAAGTTTTCATAGAAACTAGGTATAGATAATGATCCTACCACCTTGGCGTCAAAATAAGGTGCAGACGTAACAGCACTATTTAATACACTCGCAGCGCCACCAGGACCCGGAGAAGTAGCTAGCATGATCACTGGTTTATTTTGGAATACCTTTTGATCTATACGTGAGGTCCAATCGAAAACATTCTTATAAGCCGATGTATATGAACCGTTATATTCTGCAAATGAAATTAAAATAGCATCCGCTTGGCCAATCTTATCGAAAAAGATTTGTGCTTGTTCTGGAATGCCTGAGTTATTTTCACGATCGATACTGTAAATCGCCATTTCAAAATCATTAAGGTCTAAAATTTCAACGTCATCAGCATTAGCTTGTGATGCCGCATATGTCACTAATGCATGGTTGATAGAGTGTTGGCTGTTAGATGCCGCAAAAGCAAGTAGTTTCATTTTTAAATCCTCATCGATAAGTCTTTTAACAACATACCGTTGTTAACCTTTGTACAGAGTGTATATTAGAGTTCAAATGTAATTAATAGGCTAAAAGTGATTAGATAGATTCCATATGGCTAATAATCGATTGTTTGATGGTATCACTGTGTTTGTTCAAGTAGTGAAGTGCGGCGGTTTTGGTGCCGCTGCCGAAGCTACTGGACACTCTAATTCTTATGTAAGTAAAGAAATCGCCAAACTTGAAAGTCGCTTAGGGGTTCGACTCCTTAATCGCACCACAAGGAGCATTGCTTTAACTCCTGAAGGGAAGACTTATTATCAAGAGTGTGTACAACTGATTAGTGATGCAGAGCAAGCCGTTGCGGAAATAACACAAAGTACCGTTGAGCCAAAAGGTACGTTAAAAGTTAGTTGCCCTGTCTGGTTTGGTAAACAGTATTTAGCCGATGTTTTCACAACATATTTATCTCGATACCCTGAAGTTACGCTCGATCTAGATATGAGTGATAAGCCTATTGATGTGATTGCCGACGGTTATGATTTAGTTATCCGCGCTACTGCTAAATTAGATGACTCGAGTTTGATTTGTAAGCGTATTTATAGCAGCAGAATTTGCACAGTGGCATCAAAACAATACTTAAAAGTCTATGGTTACCCACAACATCCTTCGGAATTATCCGCTCATAGCTGCTTTTGTTATACTAATTTGAAAAAATTCAATGTCTGGGAATACCGAGATAAAGCAGGAAACAAAACACTAGTCGAAGTACAACAACGCGTATTGAGTAATAGTACGGAAATGTCACTAGCACTGGTTGATAATGGATTGGGTATTATCCGTGTACCTGAATTTTATATAGAGGCACAACTACAATCAGGTGAATTAACGCTATTATTTGATGATTACATTTTCCCTGAAATTGATGTTTATGCGCTCTATCCAACACGTAAACATGTCGCATCGAAAGTAAGCTGCTTCCTAGATTTAATAACAGAAATAGTGACACCGTTTTAGCTTACTAAGCATTGGCATGCTTCGTCGAATATCTTGTTACAAGTTTTCTTTTTTTTTTGTGATGTAAAGTGGTATTTTTTCTGTATTAGTAGTAAGTCTTCTGTATTTACTGCTTCATTACTATCAAGGGTATAGATAAATGAGCAATGCTATTCGTCTGCGTGCACTAGAGAAAACTGATCTTCGCTTTATTCATCAATTAAATAACAACCGCACGATTATGGCGTACTGGTTTGAAGAGCCTTATGAATCGTTTGCAGAGCTTGAAGAGCTATATCGTAAACACATTCATGATAGTACTGAGCGTCGCTTTATTGTTGAAAATGAAGATGAAGAGTCAATTGGTCTTGTTGAACTGGTTGAAATTAACAATATCCACCGTACAGCGGAATTTCAGATTATTATTGCGCCTGAATTTCAGGGTAATGGTTATGCGCGTACTTTAATTAATCGTGCGCTAAACTATGCGTTTACGATTCTTAATCTACATAAAGTATATTTGCATGTATCGGTTGCGAATGAAAAAGCGATCCACTTGTATGAAGAATGTGGTTTTGTAGAGGAAGGCCATCTAGTGAAAGAAATTTTCATTAATGGTAAGTACTGTGATATTAAGCGAATGTATATCTTACAGGATGAATATTTCTTAAGCCGTAATCAGTAATTAGAAAAACCAGATAAGGTAATGGAGACAATAACTTGTCTGGTTTCTTTTTTTTAAAATTAACGCATCAATCTATTTAGCTCACTATCGCAAGAAAAGTTCCCCATCTCGGGTTCTGTCACAGCTTTAAAGTTGTGTTTGTGATTCATCTCAATACGTCCTGCTGCTTGTAATGAGAAATTTTACAGTTATCTGCTGTTATTGTTCAATCATACCAACAGTGTTTACAGGCTTTATAAGCGATATGCTCTATTTTTCCCGCCTTTATCTTAATTTTCACAGGATCTTTGCGGTAAATATTATCTATTGTTGTTATTAGCATAGCGCTGACATTTGTTATATAAAATTCGTCGCTAATTCACTAATTTGTCATGCTTAAGTTATTGTATTTATTAGCAACTGTGCTTCTATCATTATCCCATAATGGATACTTTTTCATTGCTTTTGAAAAAATAGGGTCTTGATAAAGACTACTTAACCATTGCTTTATATTTGGATAATCGGCTTGTCGAAACCATCGGCGTTCAACATGCGAAAATTGTCGTATAAAAGGCAATATGGCGTAATCAGCTAAGCTCAATGTATCTGTCATTAAATACTGATGATTAGAAAGACGGTTTTCGAGATCAGATAGAAATGATTCACAAAGATTACGATAGATTGGTACTTCTGGATTATGATAGCGAGCATCGGATTTATAGTGTTCTAATGCTAATATGTACTTATGATCATTTCTTGCTATAAGGCTAAGCATCTCAGGAAAGAAGTGGGGGGCATGGCTTAACAGTAAATTATGAGGATCATTTTTGTTCAAAGACCAGATCATGATTTCTAAACTTTCATCAATATAGTCACCATTTTCTAATACTAGTAAAGGTACCGTTCCTTTCTGTGTTATGTCTAACATTTCGGCAGGCTTTCGCCTTAAATCAATATCACGTTGCTCAAATTCAAGTTCAGCAAGTGCCAGACTCAACCTTGCTCTAATGGCGTAAGGACATTGTCGTAGTGTATATAAAATAGGTACTGACATATCTAAAACCTTCAACTTATCCCAACTTATCCCCTTTGTAATTGAGGGTAGTCTAAAATAGAGCATGGTGCGTATATCTATGTAACGTATTGTATTGATTCATTACCATAAGCTAACGAATTAGAGTATAAAGATCTGTGTTTACGATATGCTTACAATACATATAACATTTTAGCCTTGTTTTAATTTGATTCTGTGATGAGAGTAATACGGATGAATGAGCAGTTAGATCAATATATAACACAACAAAAACAGGCATTTTTACAATGTCCAATGCCTGATTTACAAGAAAGATTAACCGATTTAGATAAGATCTCATTATTAATTACGCAGAATCAACATGCTATTTGTCATGCGATTGCACAGGACTTTGGTCAGCGTTCGGCTTCAGAAACAGCATTGCTTGAAATATTTACCAGCATTGAGTGTATTAAATATACACAAAAAAATCTGTCTCGTTGGATGAGAGTACAAAAACGTCATACCTCGATATGGTTTCAACCTGCTAAAAATAGAGTGATACCTCAACCTGTTGGCGTTGTTGGTATTATAGTGCCATGGAACTATCCCTTATTTTTAGCTATTGCGCCTTTGGTTGCCGCGATTGCTGCGGGTAATTCAGTGATGGTGAAGATGTCTGAAAACTCCCCAGAGCTCTGTCGATTGCTACAACAGTTATTTACAGATACATTTTCGTTAGAAAAGGTTCGCTTTATTGCAGAAGAAGGCAACACAGGTAAAGCATTTTCAGCATTACCGTTTGATCATTTAGTCTTTACGGGCTCAAGTGCAACGGGCAAAGCTGTAATGGCAAATGCGGCGAAAAACCTTGTACCAGTGACCTTGGAGCTTGGAGGGAAATCGCCAGCCATTATTGCTGATGATTATGATCTCAATAAGGCATTAGAGCGAATTTTAGGCGGAAAAACGTATAATAGTGGTCAAACATGTGTAGCGCCAGATTACCTGTATGTTCCTGAGGCTTTGTTACCAGAAGTTGTAACAAAAGCAAAAAAGATTATAGCTAAGCGCTTTGTCGATATTAACCACCAAGATTACACATCAATTATTGATAGTCAGTCCTTTGAACGATTAGTAACGACTTTAGAAGATGCAAAAGCGAAAGGGGCTGATATTTATAACTTGATCCCCAATTCATCTCCTGATACGAACTCGCGTAAATTCCCACTCCACCTTGTTATTGGAGTGGATGAGAGTATGCAAGTCATGCAGCGTGAGATTTTTGGTCCTATTTTACCCATCCTTGGCTATCAGTCGATAGAGCAGGTTATATCATCAATAAATAAAGGTGATAGGCCACTGGCTCTATATCTCTTTTCTAACAATAAAGATATACAACAAAAGGTTATTCAGCAGACGCGTTCAGGTGGCGTCACAATTAATGATGTAATGTTACATGTGGCGCAAGATGATTTACCCTTTGGTGGTTCCGGCCATAGTGGGATAGGTCATTATCATGGAAAAGAAGGCTTTGAACGTTTATCGAAGATGCGCCCTGTAATGTATCAAGCGTCTTTTTCAGCATTGAAGCTATTATATTCACCGTATTCATCATTAGGTAAACGCATGATTAACTTTATTGTTAATCGAAAGTTTGGAAAGTATGACTGATTGCATTACTAATAACGTAATTTATGTGGGCTTTTGGCAACGTGTAGTCGCGACGATTGTTGATACATTGGTTGTTTCATTAGTCACGGCACCATTATTGTACAGTTTATACGGTGATTTCTTCTCGACTGGGTCGAGCGCTACTTTTGATTCTGCGAGCTTACTCGTTAATTATGGTCTGCCATTTATTGGCGTGATGCTTTTTTGGTTATACAAATCAGCGACACCAGGGAAAATGGCAATAAAATCGATCATTGTTGATGCGACAACAGGGGATAAAACGACGGTTAAGCAATTTATTATTCGTTATTTATCAGCAATCCCTTTAGGAATAGGCTTACTTGCCGTTGGCTGGGATAAACGAAAACAAGGATGGCATGATAAATTAGCCAATACGGTTGTTATCAAGAAATCTAAATAAAAGATCTTTGTTGGATATAAATAACGAGATAATAAAAAGCCCTTAACGATGAGAATGCTAAGGGCTTTCTTTTATCTATGTTCAGCGAAACTAAAAATTATTTCTTAGTGTATGCCGCAATGATAACCATTTGAACGCCGTCTGCACGACCTTGGATATGAAGAGGGTTATCAGTTAGGCTGATGTTACGTACCGGAGTACCACGCTTAATTACCATGCTAGAACCTTTAACTGGAAGGTCTTTGATGATTGTTACGTTGTCACCAGCTTGTAGCTTGGCGCCGTTTGCATCAAGTGTTGGAACAGAAGCTTGTTCTTCTTCAACAAGGCCTTTATCTGCCCATTCTTTAACATCATCTTCTAGGTACATCATGTCAACTAGGTCCATTGCCCAGTCAGTTTTTGAAGATAGACGCTTAAGTTGACGGTAAGCCATTACTTGTACAGCTGGAACCTGACTCCACATAGAGTCGTTTAGGCAACGCCAGTGGTTTTCATCTGTTGTCTCTGGAGCTTCAAGCTGACCACGGCAAGTATCACAAAGGTATACACTACAGCCTGCGCTCTTATCTTCAGACGCTGGAACTGCGTATACAGCTAGGTTATTTTCAGAAGAACATAGTTCACATTTTGATTCGCTACGATCTTTTAAAGCTTGTTCGATAGTCATGGGAATTGTCCATAGAGTGATTGTGGGCACATTATGCACATCAAATAATCATAAGGGAAGAAAACAAGCGTGAGATCACGAAATATATAGTACATCAGACTGTTTAGTGTCCAAAGGAAGAAAAATATCATAGGAAATTATCCAAGAGACAACTAAAAAGTAATCAGATTTTAACCTTTTTAACCAAAGCCAAAGTTATGTTTACGATGTCGTATTTATTTAATGGGCATGATTGCTAAAATTGCTGCTTTAAGTAATAGATATTATTATTTCAGGTTATGAATGGTGTCACTTTTTTACTTCTTACTTCTGCTCGTTTGGTCATAATTTGTTACTTTATAAGCCTAATTAAAAGGAAAAAAATTAAGAAGGCTTGTATGAATAAAATGACAACGTTTGGGCTAGCTATTGCGGGAATACTGTCTTTTCCTCTTTCTGCAACGGCGTCAGAAAGTGATATTAGTGCGTATATTATTGGTGGTAATGAGGTTCAAACAAACCCTGAAGAATTATCAACTGTGTATATTGAATCTGGACAAGTAGGCTGTACTGGATCTTTAATTGCAGAACGGTGGGTATTAACTGCTGCACACTGTATTAAAATTGAACAAGATGATAACACTGTAACTGATGTAGATGTTGAAAATATCAAGGTATTTACATCAATCACCGACTTAAAAGACATAACTAATGCAAATACTTATAATGTCGTCGATTCAATTGCTCATCCTGATTACGTTCCGGAAAAAGTGATTAACCCATATCCCAATGATATTGCTTTGTTGGCATTGTCTAGAAATGTCGAAAATAGCTCGATTATTAAATTACCTACATTGGTTGAAGCTGATGAAATTGAAAACCAATTGGTTCAATTAACTGAAGAGCCTAATCTAGTTATTAGAGGTTGGGGAAAAACTTTGTTGGAAAATAAATTTGGTTCAGATGTGTTAATGGAAGCTTCTGCCCCGTTTTACTCAGATCAAAAGTGTTATGACGACACAAGTGACAAAAACAAATATCCATCACCATGGATAGAGAGTACAAATGATCCATTTAAAATTTGTACTTCAAGTAAAATTAATGTTGGTATGTGTAATGGAGATAGCGGTGGTCCGTTAATTTATACGGATCAATCTGGACAAAAAATACAGGTGGGTGTGTCAAGTTTTGGCTCAATTAACTGTGGTGATGTTAGTCCTGAAATATATACAAGAATTGGGGCATTTTCTAATTGGATTAATAATGTAATCGCAGAGCAAACACCAACACTTCCAGCTCCGGTACCTTTGGAAGATGAATCAACAGGTAAAGATAATACAGATGACGGTGGAAGCGGTGGTGGCGGTTCTGTTGGTGCAGGTGTAGTGATGTCATTACTGGCACTGGGCTGGTTACGAAGAAAGCGTAGCAAATAAAAATTGAAACGAGTTGCTGTTGTGGGATTGATTTAATATTTTTTATGTTTGCTATAACTAGTTACATAGAAAAAAGAAGCCTGTCGCAACTCGTTTATCTTTCTAAACATGCAATGAAGAGTATTCGGTATCATTAAATTAGTTGTATTTTAAAAGGATTTAATGATGGTGAACAAATTAGCTCATTCTTTGAGTATCTGCATTGCTGTAGGAGTAAGTAGCTCTGTCTACGCTCAAACAGAACAGCATAAACTAGTTCCTTATATTATTGGTGGTGATGAAGTCGCGGTTGCAACTGAAGATAACTTCATGGCGTCGCTGCGTATGAATAAAGAAAATGAATCACATTTTTGTGGTGCGACTGTTTTAAATGATCGTTGGTTACTCACAGCAGCTCATTGTGTTGTGGATGGAGGCGGTACTGGGGAATCTGGTCTTACTGTTGTTGCTCCTTCAGATATTACGGTTACCACTGGCCTTGTTGATAACGCATCAGCAAATATTAAAGATATTTACTCGGCAACTCATGTTGTCGTTCATCCTGATTATAATCCAGTTCTTTTACTTCAAGTTTCAACAGATAACGGCGTCGATCTTGAAACCGAGATCATTAATACTGCATTAGATAATGATGTCGCGCTTATACGTGTAAACCGTGATTTTAATGGTGTTGGTACAGTGACGTTAGCATCAACCAGTGCTGCGGTTGAATTGGATGATAAATTAAAGGCGGAATGGAACGATAAAGATCTTCCTGAAAATGTCAAAGTTCAAGGGTGGGGGTCAACAACAACGGATGGTTCTCTTGAATCATCCTCTAGTATTTTATTAGAAACCAAGTTAGCAAGTTTCCCGATTGATAAATGTTACGAGCGTTTTGAAGCACAAGATCCTGCCGGTATTTTCATCGATAGTCCAAGTAACACCACTAAGCTTTGTACATTACCGGCACGTAAACTTGAAGACTTAGGTTTAGTTGGACCTGATACTTGTAAAGGCGATAGTGGTGGTCCGCTATTAACCCAAGATAACAATAGTAACTGGGTACAAATTGGTATTGTGAGTGGAGGTTCAGCTGGTGAGCCTCTATGTGGCTCATTAACACGACCAACGTTTTATGCCCGAGTGGGAACGTATTATGACTGGATCAATGAGTCTGTTGCTGTTGTACCAGAACAAGCAATTACATTGCCTGAATTTTTAGCGAAAGAAAAAGCAGACGCTGAAATGAATTGTAATGACAGTATTTCTGCTAATAATTGTAATATCACTGAAGATGATGGTGGAAGTGGCGGCCATATTGGTGTTTTATCGCTTGGTTTACTTGGAATGATGGCTTATTTAAGGCGCAAAAAGAGTTAACAGGCTAACTGTTTTTAATACAAGCCATCAGTGTAAACTGATGGCTTTTTTTATGAAGGGTATTTATGTGGTTATGTAGCATAAAATTATCAAAAGTTGTGTTGAATTATGAGTAATTAAAACGATTTATTCACAGTATTTTTTTGTCATAAATAAAGTGAAATTAATAACAATTTAGAATCAATTTCTTTATATTATGTTTTTAACTATCTGACTAATAAAGATTATTGTTTATTGTTGTCGGTTGTTAATGTTACAAAGATACCCTTGGAGTAAGTATCTTGAGGAGGAACTATTCGTTCTTATTATCCACAGAAGCTGTGTATAACTCTGTGGGAAAAGCAGGTAGGCTAGATTTGGTGCCGCCTCTGCTAAAGTCAAGAAGTAGTTAAGGATAAAAATGGTGTAATTGATGCCTAATTGATTTAGTTCAACATATAGACATAAAACTAAATTTTTCCTTAAAAGTTAGCATCTTTAGGGTTACGCAATTTCTTGTTGTAGCCATTCAGAAAGTGCCATCAGTTCATCATAATGCTCTGAATGCGTGAGCAATAAACCGCAGACAATGGATATAACAGATTTGGCATTAAATGGATAACCAATTGCCGCTTGACTGAGATCATTCATCATATTGTGATATTGGGTAGGTGAATCGTAGTAGACTCTGGTAATCACTCCAGCATCAACATTCAATTTCAGTTCTACGTGTCCCCATGAAAATTCAGTTTCTAATGATTCAATAAAACTAGGTGATTGACCGTAATTCCAATCCCAACTTTTCAGACGATAAAAATTTGTACTAAATTCGAACCAATCGGGATGCTGGTTATTTACAATAACCGTATTTTCGACATCAAGCTTTAGTGTTTTTTGAATACTGTCACTAATGTAATGACATAATTCATTATGCTCTAATGGACGAATATGTTGGTTAATAGAGGTATAAGATCGTTCAAGGTTTTGATGATTGAGAATAGAATAACGACTGTTCATGTACTTTGATATATCAGCAAGAGAGGTATTTACTCTTAAAGTAGTATGAAAAAATAAATATTCTTCAGAGACTGATAGCGCAGTATTAGAAATTTTTCTATTTTCAACTAAGCATTCAAGATTGTCAGAGACTGCGATATCTATTTTCAATGGCTCAAATGTACCTATTAATATTTTTTCAATTAAGCATTGTGTTAAATAATGAGTAGGGCCGATTAACGCAATATTTGTGTGTGTTAGATCTTGATAGATAGCACCGCCAATTGTATGACGCCTGACAATGTTAATATTTTCACGACGAAGTAGCTTCGGCTTACATACACGCCAAGGATTTTGGTCTTTTCCTATATTAACAGAGCGCTGATTTTGCCATAAAAAAGCAATAATATTGTTGCCATTCGCTTGTTTCAGTAATGTTTCTTCAATCGCTTGATTGAAGCTTGGATCGGTTGATTCTGAATAATAGATAGACAGTTTCATGAAATTATCTCTTATCATCAATCTTTGAATTATAAAAATACATTGTTGCATATACGCCAAGTTTAATTAAGTGAGATAACTAAAAATTAAAAGTATTTATATGATGTACATCGCATTAGTTATTTTTAAATTTAAAAATACTGTCATTTAATACCAAATTGGAATTTAAACGGGATTT
>NZ_PYNY01000027.1:0-52421 GCF_003026135.1 Photobacterium sp. GB-36
GCGTTGAGCTCTTTAATTAAATCCGCTTGCTGCGTCGCATCAATGGCAACGGTGGTTGGATCGAGGCGATCTTCACCCGCAACCAGCGTAAGCTCACCGGTTTTCTCTACCGGATAAGTGGTATCTGCGCCACCTGTGCTTGTGCCGCTGCCATCCACATCACGGTCACCTTCGGTGATTGTGATATCAATGTTTTCACCACCTGCCGCATCTGTACCATCTTTTATCGTGATGTTGAGTTCACCACTAGCCGTATCACCGTCTTTATCTGTCGCGGTAACATCAAGCTTAATATCAGCAATATCGACACTGTTTTGGTCAACAGGCCCAGTTACTTTAACGGTATAGGTACCGTCATTAGCGATCGTCACTACCATCACAGGATTAGAGTCTGCATCAACCACGGTTAATACATTGCCATTAACAGTAAACGTGGTTTGCTGACCGTTGCTAGTAATGTTGGCTAGGCTATCTTGGGTCGTATTAAAGTGGATGGTCTGAATATCATCAGAGCCGACATTTAACGGGATCTGACCCTGCATCACTTTATCAGCGTCGGTGGTTTCATTGATGATGATACCTTTATCGGTACCAAATTCAGGGTTCGCCCCATCAACAATCGTGATATCCACATTGGCTGGTTTGTCTAACCAATCGCCATCGGTATCTTTCGCCTGTACGGGGACTTTAATCGAGATGTCATCACCATCGACAGTGACAAAACCTGAACTGTTACCTGAAGCCTGATGATCCAGTGGTTGTTCTTGGATGATTTTAACTTCGACGTTAACGTTTTGACCCGCTTGCGTTGGGGTTAATTCAACACGTACGGCAACCGTATCAGTACCTGCGATAGTACCGACCAAGTTACCATTGGCATCAATCGTAAAGGTTAATGGTTTGCCGCCGGATGTAAGCTCAGCGTTGAGCTCTTTAATTAAATCCGCTTGCTGCGTCGCATCAATGGCAACGGTGGTTGGATCGAGGCGATCTTCACCCGCAACCAGTGTTAACTCACCGGTTTTCTCTACCGGATAAGTGGTATCTGCGCCACCTGTGCTTGTGCCGCTGCCATCCACATCACGGTCACCTTCGGTGATAGTGATATCAATGTTTTCACCACCTGCCGCATCTGTACCATCTTTTATCGTGATGTTGAGTTCACCACTAGCCGTATCACCGTCTTTATCTGTCGCGGTAACATCAAGCTTAATATCAGCAATATCGACACTGTTTTGGTCAACTGGCCCAGTTACTTTAACGGTATAGGTACCGTCATTAGCGATCGTCACTACCATCACAGGATTAGAATCTGCATCAACCACGGTTAATACATTGCCATTAACAGTAAACGTGGTTTGCTGACCGTTGCTAGTAATGTTGGCTAGGCCCTCTTGGGTCGCATTAAAGTGGATGGTCTGAATATCATCAGAGCCGACATTTAACGGGATCTGACCCTGCATCACTTTATCAGCGTCGGTGGTTTCATTGATGATGATACCTTTATCGGTACCAAATTCAGGGTTCGCACCATCAACAATTGTGATATCCACATTGGCAGGTTTGTCTAACCAATCGCCATCGGTATCTTTCGCCTGTACGGGGACTTTAATCGAGATGTCATCACCATCGACAGTCACAAAACCTGAACTGTTACCTGAAGCCTGATGATCCAGTGGTTGTTCTTGGATGATTTTAACTTCGACGTTAACGTTTTGACCCGCTTGCGTTGGGGTTAATTCAACACGTACGGCAACCGTATCAGTACCTGCGATGGTACCGACCAAATTACCATTGGCATCAATCGTAAAGGTTAATGGTTTGCCGCCGGATGTAAGCTCTGCGTTGAGCTCTTTAATTAAATCCGCTTGCTGCGTCGCATCAATGGCAACTGTGGTTGGATCGAGGCGATCTTCACCCGCAACCAGCGTAAGCTCACCGGTTTTCTCGACCGGATAAGTGGTATCTGCGCCACCTGTGCTTGTGCCGCTACCATCCACATCACGGTCACCTTCGGTGATTGTGATATCAATGTTTTCACCACCTGCCGCATCTGTACCATCTTTTATCGTGATGTTGAGTTCACCACTAGCCGTATCACCATCTTTATCTGTCGCGGT
The DNA here is from genome assembly GCF_003026135.1 of Photobacterium sp. GB-36. Lineage (NCBI taxonomy): Bacteria > Pseudomonadati > Pseudomonadota > Gammaproteobacteria > Vibrionales > Vibrionaceae > Photobacterium > Photobacterium sp. GB-36. The sequence goes on from NZ_PYNY01000027.1 coordinate 2,121, forward strand.
AACATCAAGCTTAATATCAGCAATATCGACACTGTTTTGGTCAACAGGCCCGGTTACTTTAACGGTATAGGTACCGTCATTAGCGATCGTCACTACCATCACAGGATTAGAGTCTGCATCAACCACGGTTAATACATTGCCATTAACAGTAAACGTGGTTTGCTGACCGTTGCTAGTAATGTTGGCTAGGCCCTCTTGGGTCGCATTAAAGTGGATGGTCTGAATATCATCAGAGCCGACATTTAACGGGATCTGACCCTGCATCACTTTATCAGCGTCGGTGGTTTCATTGATGATGATACCTTTATCGGTACCAAATTCAGGGTTCGCCCCATCAACAATCGTGATATCCACATTGGCAGGCTTGTCTAACCAATCACCATCGGTATCTTTAACTTGGACTGGAACATCAATAACAATTTTGTCATCAACGCTTTTAATTAAGCCATCGGTGCCATTGTCATTATGATCAAGTGGCTTAAATTGCGTAATAGACACGTTAATATCAACATCATGCCCATTTACCGCTTGAACCGCGCTCACAGTTACCGTTAATACCGTTTCACCACCCGCAGTACCTGTAATTAATCCCGTTTTAGCATCATAGCTAAAGTTAATTGCCGTACCATTTGCTGTTGTAAGTTCAGTAGTTAACTCATGGATTAACGCATTAACTTGTGTCTGGTCAACGGTCACTGTTGTCGGATCAAGACGATCAACCCCCGCAGCAATAGCTATGGTTGTATTACCACTTACTGGGTAACCTTGCTCATTACCTTCAGGTGTTAAATCACCTTCTGTAATAGTAATAGCTCCTTGCTCATTACCTGATGCATTGGCACCATCATGAATAGTAATCTCAATATTACCTGGCTTGCTTACGTCACCATCTCTATCTTCTGCCACAACAGATAAAGCAATGTTCTCATTATCAGCTGCAGTATCATCGACCTGATCGATAGGTTGTTTTTGCGTTACAACGTAATGACCATTGATATCAATAGTCACTTCCATTACCACTTGCGATGGATCACTCGCTAATACCACCGTCACCGTAGTGCCATCAGCACTCAGTGAATAAGTTGTAGCATGACCATTACTGGTTAAACCATTAAGGGAGTCTTGGTTCGCCTCAAACGTAACCTTAACGACCTGATCACTACCGCTATCAACAGCAATATTCCCCATACCGGTTGCAATGCCATCCTTACCTTCATTTAAGGTCGCTTTGCTATCCACACCAAAAGCAGGGATTTCGCCATCGACAACGGTAATATCAACGGTTGCAGGATCTTTTAACCAATCACCATCGGTATCTTTCACCTGAATAGGTAAATCGATAACAACTTGATCATTATGGTTAGCGACTAGACCATCGATCTCATTACCATTGTGATCTAATGGTCCGTACTGAGTCATGGTAACTTTTACATCAACATCTTTACCATTCGCTGCTTGAAGGGCTGTCAATGTTACGCTAACAACAGTTGCACCATTTGCGCTTCCGGTTAATACGCCCGTTGCTACATCATAAGTAAATGTTAATGGCTTACCGTCAGAACTAAGCTCTGTTGTAAGCTCATTTTTTAAAGCCTCGAGTTGTTTCTCATCAATCGTAATCGAGCTTGGGTCTAATCGGTCAGCACCAGCGGTAATCGTTAAAGAAGTACTTGCTGAAACGGGATACCCGACTTCATTACCTTCTGGGGTTAAATCCCCTTCTGTAATCGTAATACTTGCAGACTCACCGCCACCGGCAATTGCACCGTCTTCTACTTGAATATTTAATTGGCCTTGTGCGGTATCGCCGTCTTTATCTGTTGCTGTGACGTTTAATTCTATTTTCGCAATATTAAGACTATCTTGGTCCAACTCGCCTTCTACAATAACTTTGTAGCTACCATCATTAGCGATAGTAACAGTCATTACAGGCTTGCCTTCAGCATCAACGACGTTAATGGTATTACCTGAAACAGAAAAAGTAACAGGTTTGCCATCACTCGTAATATTCGCTAAGCCTGGTTGTTCAGCATCAAAGTGAATGTGAGATATTTCGTCTGAGCCAATATTAAGGGGGATTTTCCCATCGACAACTTTACCTAGATCATCGGTCTCATTAATTGGATTTTCTGTTCCAAGATCAATACCAAAAACAGGATTATCACCATCATTGATCGTGATATCTACTTGCGCAGGTTTTTCAAGAAAATCACCATCAGTGTCTTTTGCTTGAATAGGAAGATTGATTGAAATGTTACTGCCATTCACAGTAACAAAACCTTGTGAATTTCCAGAAGGGTTATGATCAAGTGGTAATTCTTGAATGATTTGAATTTCGACGTTAACGTTTTGACCCACTTGCGTTGGGATTAATTCAACTCGTACGGCAACTGTATCAGTACCCGCAATGGTACCGACTAAGTTACCATTAGCGTCAATCGTAAAGGTTAATGGTTTGCCACCAGATGTAAGCTCTGCGTTTAGCTCTTTAATTAAATCCGCTTGCTGCGTCGCATCAATGGCAACGGTGGTTGGATCGAGGCGATCTTCCCCCGCAACCAGCGTAAGCTCACCGGTTTTTTCTACTGGATAAGTGGTATCTGCGCCACCCGTGCTTGTACCGCTCCCATCAACGTCAATATCACCTTCCGTTAATGTAATAGAAACGCGTTCCCCACCCGCAGCATCAGTGCCATCATTTATGGTGATATTTAACTCACCTTGAGCGGTATCACCGTCTTTATCTGTCGCAGTAACATCTAATTTAATATTCGCGATATCGTCACTGTTTTGGTCAATAGGCCCAGTCACTTTTACAGTGTAGGTACCATCATTCGCAATGGTCACCACCATCACAGGTTGCGAAGATGAATCTAAAACAGTTAAAACATTACCATCAACGGTAAACGTTGTTTCTCGACCATTACTTGTAATTGCCGTTAAGCCTGCTTGTTCAGCATTAAAATGAATGGTTGCGATTGCATCAGAACCAACATCAAGTGGAACCTTTCCGTCAATAACCTGATCAGCTTGAGTGCCTTCATTAATTGTCACGCCGGTATCAGTACCAAATTCGGGATTTGCACCGTCGATAACACCAATCTCAACATTAATTGGCTTATCTAATGCATTACCACTGCTATCTGTTGCTTGAATAGCAACATCAATATTGATTTGATCGCCATCACGATTGACTAAGCCAGAAACATTATCACCAGAGTGGTCAAGTGGCTGATTAATCGTTGTGGTTACTGTCACCGTTACATCACGCCCATTTTCTGACGTTGCTTCTAATGCAATAGACATAACAGGTTGACCATCGAGAGTACCGATGATCATATTCGTTACTTTATCGTAGACAAAAGTAACAGCCTGACCGCCTGATGTGATCTCACTGTTTAATTCATTTAAAACATTATTGATGGTGAGAGGATCAAATACAAACGATGAAGTATCAAGAGGAAGCGTTGCCGCTTCTACAAAAATAGATGTCGAAGAAACAACAGGATAGGTATTATCACTGAGATCACCCTCAGTAATAAGTAATGAGCCTAGTTCGCCACCATCAGGAACTAAAATAGCCCGTGGATCTAGGTTATCTATATTTCGACTTGGATCATAAGCCGTATCGAAGCCAGCTTCAGCTAAAAGTGCATCGTTATCGTAATTAATCGTTATAAAACTTGCAGCAGAAGATGATCCATTAAGGCCTACATTACCTGCAGATTCATTACCAGCCGCAGGTGCTTCAAAAAGTTGAGTAGGATCCAGACCGTTTAAAATCGCAGCTTGAATTGCATCAATGTCGTCAGAAGCGAAAGTTGTATGTTCCGCTCCCTCATGATTAAACGCGATTTTGTTATTAAGATCCGTTGCTTTAACACCTACAGGCGTTGTTACTACGCAAGTTGGGCATGTCTGATTAATGACTTGCTCAACGCCATTATTGTTAATAATAAATTTAGCGTTACCATTAGTAACAACGATTTCATCAGGTTGAAGAGTATGCTCATCAATAATTGGCTGAACTTTATCACCAGCCTTAAGAATAAAGCCGTCTCCATTCACAAGCTTGATCATGCCTAAATTCTTATTATCAATGGTAGTCATACTCTCTTAACCTTTTTTGTTTATTCAATTTGATAGTAACGATCCCAGTCATACAGAACATGTTACGCACCACCAATTGATGTTTTTATAATCGATAGAGGTTTTCTATTAAAAACGGTATTTTTTTAATTGATTTAAAAAAACATATCGTCAATAATTTGACGACATATTTAGCTAAAAATTCTTATTATTCAACTATGATTTTGCAAGCTTTTGTAACATACTTCATAGAAATATCAATAATAAATACCAATTAAGAACAAATAAGAGCGAAAAAATGCCCTGCAAACTTAATGATACTAGTGTTGATAGCATACAGTAAATAGTATAAAAACTGTAATGCGAACGACCATTTTAAATAACAAAATACATGGACGTCGGTCAGCATTTCCCTTTAGTGAGCATCTAACGCGGACAACTAATGAACAAGAAAAACACTTCTATTTCAGCAGACAACCTAGAGTATGTGGATGATAAATCAGCAGCATTGTTGCTTAATACCCCTAAAAGCGCTCGTGTTATTCTGTGGGTAATGATCTTATTCTTTGTCACGGCTTTCATTTGGGCTTACTTTGCCAAGTTAGATAAAGTGACCACCGGTAGCGGAAAAGTTATTCCGTCATCTCAACTTCAAGTCGTTCAAAACCTGGAAGGTGGTATTGTCAAAAAAGTGCTTGTTAAAGAAGGTGAACAAGTAAAGAAAGGTCAAACACTATTATTAATTGATGACACGCAATTTAAATCCGATTTTAAAGAAAAAACACAAAGCTTAGCTTCTATGCAAGCAGACTCCCAACGTTTAAATGCGTTACTTGCGAGCGTTACAGTGAGCAACAAAGCCGATAATACGCATTGGCGAAATAGTGTCACGATTGAACGTAAACCACCTGTTTTTGATGATACATTTAAAAAAGCACATTCAGCATTAGTTCGTCGGCAGCTCAATCAATTTACAGACAAATTAAATAACCTACAAAACCAGCTTTCTGTTGCTTCTGAGCAAGCATCGCAAAAAGAAAGAGAGTTGGCTGAAACACAATCTCGAGTCAGCAACTTACGTAACAGCTACAATATTGCTCTAAAAGAATACAATATTACGAAACCATTAGCTGAGGAAGGTGTTGTACCACGGATAGAATTACTGAAGTTACAACGGTCACTCAACGATACGAAACGTGATTTAAACTCTGCAAAAATGCAAATCCCTGTCACGCAAGCAGCGATTCAAGAAGCTGGCTTTAAGTACATTGATATTGCATTACAGTTCCGTTCAGATATTCAAGCACAACTAAATGAAACCAGTGACAAATTAGGGAGCTTAAGTGAAACCCAAATTGGTTTAGAAGATCGTGTTAAACGAACAACCGTGGTTTCACCGGTAACTGGCACAATTCAAAAAATATATGTCAATACTGTAGGTGGTGTTATTCAACCAGGCATGCCACTTGTGGAAATTGTTCCAACGGAAGATACCTTGCTCATAGAAGCTAAAATAGCACCGCAAGATATTGGCTTTCTACGACCAAATCTACCTGCAATTATTAAGTTTAGTGCCTATGATTTTACTAGCTATGGTGGTTTACATGGAACATTGGAAACAATCAGTGCAGATACAATCCAAGATAAAGAAGGCAATAGTTTCTATCAAGTCAGAATTCGTACTGATGCGAGTAGTTTAAAGGGACCTAATGGCGAAGCTTTACCGATTATACCCGGTATGACAGCCACCGTTGATATCATTACAGGAAAACGCTCTGTACTTGACTACCTTCTTAAACCAATACTCAAAGCGCGACATACCGCGTTAAGAGAATAATGAAGTGACTATGAAATATAAATTAAAAAAAATTACTCTTCTCATCGGTCTTCAATGTATGGCTGCGCCTGTAATGGCGCAATCATTGGAACAAGCTGTAGCTGAAACGCTCTCAAGTAATCCAGAGATTAAAAGTGCCTACAATGAGTTCCAAAGTAAGCATCAATTGATCAATGCTTCAAAAGGTGACTACCTACCAAGTGTCGATCTTGAAGCGGGTGTTGGCTATGACGATTACAAAGCGAAAAGCCCTTCTGGTGAATATAAACCTCGTAATGCGAAAATCAACATTCGACAGCTAATCTGGGATGGCTCGATTACGTACAACGATATTCAACGTAATAAGTCAGAAACAGAAGCAGAGCGTTATCAATTACTGTCTGATGCACAAGACAAAGCATTAAAAAGCACAGAAGCATATCTAAATGTGCTTCATGCTCAAGATGTACTCGCTTTGTCTGAATCAAACCTTAAAGTTCATCAAAAAATGTATTCAGACATTAAAAAACGTGCAGACTCAGGTATTGGATCAACAGCTGACTTAGCACAAGTCGAAGGCCGTTTAGCCAGTTCTAATACAAATCTACTGGCAGCACAAAGCAATTTGCAAGACAAGATCACCCAGTTTGTACGTATCGTTGGCCAGTATCCTAAAGATCTTGTAAAGCCTGAAGTTGACGTGAACTACCTACCAAAATCATTAGATGATGCATTAGAAAAAGCGAAGAAAAATAACCCTGTGGTACACGTTGCCTCAAATGACATTGACGCTGCTGAATATCAGTACAAGCAAGCAAAAGGTACGTTCTACCCATCATTTAGTATAGAAGCATCACAAGAATGGGGAGATGACTTAAATGGCTCTGAAGGTAAAACTGATGAGCTAAAAGCCATGCTAAAAATGCGCTATAACCTGTATAACGGTGGCAGTGATGTAGCAAAATCTCGTCGTGCTGCATACCAAATTAACAAATCTAAAGACATTCGTGATCGTGCTCACCACATGTTAGAAGAAGGTACTCGCCTATCTTGGAGCGCACTAGATTTAGCGAAAAAACAAAAACTGTTCTTGCAAGAGCACGTTGATGCCTCTGCACGTACCGTTATCGCATATGAAAAACAGTTTAAGATTGGTCAGCGTACATTACTGGATGTACTCAACACCGAAAACGAATTATTTGAAGCACGTAAAGCTTATTTAGCAGCTGAATATGATGGTATTTTAGCAAAATACCGTGTTCTTAATGCAACCGGTCTAATCCTTGATGAGATGCGCGTTGAGATCCCAGAAACTTGGGCAAAGTCTGTTAAATAAAAGGATTAAAAATGAAATACGTAATCACGGTTTTACTGTCTTTTTCTTTACTTGGTTGTTCACTCTCTGTACCGCAGCCTCCTATTGCAAAGCAAACAAAAGATCTGTTTGACGCAGATAGTGATGGTGTGATCAATCAGCGTGACCGCTGTGCTGATACGCCTATAGATGCCGTCGTAGATAACGATGGCTGTCCTACATATGTTAAAAATTCAGAAGAGAATAATATTCACGTATTATTTGCTAATGACTCTGCAGAAATCCCTGAAAGCTATATGGAAAACATTAGCAATATGAGTGAATTTTTAGCCAAATACCCAAAAACACACATTGAACTAAAAGGGTATGCGAGTCCAGTTGGTAACGCGGCATACAATGTTGCGTTATCAAAGCGCCGTGCTGCAGCTATTCGACAAGCACTGATCACTGAAGGGGTTGCACCGTCTCGCATTAAAACTATTGGTTTTGGTGATAGCGATCCTGTGAAAGCGTCAGATGTTGAAGAAAGTAACGCACTTAGCCGTCGCGTTGTCGCTCAAGTTGTTGGATCTCAAGGTAACGTTGTGAAAGAATGGAGTATCTATACTGTTCGTGAAAATTAATAAATAGAATCCACGTTGAAAAAAATAATCTTCTGGGCTCTGTGTTTAGTCGTGGCAGTGAATGTATTCGCTGCCACGAACAAGCAACAGATCGCAAAAATAGAACACTTTTACGGAGAAAGAGCTGGGAAACGAGCGACTGCGTGGCGAGCACTCATCCAAAATTCACAACACTTAAGTGAACAGCAAAAACTGAAAGCTGTTAATAACTTTTTCAATCAATTTGTTTTTATCAGTGATGAGAAGTTATGGGGTAAAGAAGATTACTGGGCCACACCTTATGAATTTGTAGGTGCAGGTGCCGGTGATTGTGAAGATTTTAGTATCGCCAAATACCAAGCATTAAGAGAACTGGGTATACCAGATAAAAAGCTGCGATTAATTTACGTAAAAGCTTTAGAACTGAATCAATTCCACATGGTTGTCGCTTACTACCCTACTCCCTCCTCTGTACCTCTAATTTTAGATAACTTAAAAGGTGAAATTTCACCTGCAACACAACGAAAAGATTTACTACCGATTTACAGCTTTAATGGTAGCAAGTTGTGGCTAATGAAAAATAGAGGGCAAAGCCAAGTCGCAGGAAAAGCGTCACGTCTTAGCCTATGGAACGACCTCCGTGATCGTTCTAATAAAATAATACTACACCGCCCTAAAAATACTTATTAACGAGTGAACATCAATGACACTTTATCGACAGCTTTTACTATGGATGCTGGTTGTATTTTTCGCATTTATCAGTGCGGTCTTTGCAATCCAATTCAGTACTACAAAAGACTATCTTGTTCACCAGCAATCAACAGAGTTAACAAATGCAATAAGCTCTGTTGGTTTTGCCCTGTCTCCTTACCTTGAAAATAAAGACATGGTTGCTGCAGAATCAGTGATAAGCGCAACGTTTGACTCAAGTTTTTACAGTGAAGTTAAACTTGAGCTCTTAGATTCCGACAAGAAAATCGTTCGTCAGTATCCTCAGAAGGTTGCTGGTGTACCTAGCTGGTTCCAAAGCCTCATTAATATTGAACCGATAACGCAATCAACAACACTGGCAAGTGGTTGGATGCAACTTGCAAACCTTACAGTAACAAGTAGCCCAGCCACAGCTTACCAACAATTGTGGAAAGCTACCGTGCAGCTCATGCTAGGTTTCGTTATATGTTCAGTTTTAGGTGCAATAGTTTTATCGCTTGTTCTCAATAAAGTATTACAACCGTTAAAACAGATCCAAAATAGTGCAAAAGAGATGGCATCACAGCATTTCACATCTTCTCTTCCAATGCCTCTCACCCGCGATCTAGCTGATGTGGTTACCGCTTTTAACTCAATGAACCAACAACTTCAAAGTCACTTTGAACAGCAAGCACAAGAGGCAGACAACCTTCGTATTCGTGCTTATCAAGACCCTGTATCAGGTTTGGCTAACCGTAGTTATCTCCTATCAAAAATTAACACCTGGCTATCTCACAAACCAAGTGGCGGTATGGCGTTATTGAAAGCAGATGATATTGAAGATAGCTATACTCAATCCGGCTATGAAGCTGGTGACCAATTAGTTCAAAAAGTTTCTTCTCGCTTAAAAGAACTGTCGAATGACGATGTAACCATTGCACGTCTAAACCAATCAGAGTTTGCTTTAATATCTCCTAACGCGACCAAAGAAGAACTTATCGAAACTGGTCGAAAAATGCTTAACATGACTTCAGAACTTAATTCAGATCCATTAGGCATAGCACCATTACATGCTGCTGTCGGCATTGTGATTTGTTCAGACAATGAAACAATCTCTACATTATTAGCCAGTGCTGATAATGCGTTAAACAAAGCACGACAAGAGCCTAAAGAACCACTCGTGCTGATTGAATCTCATGAGAAGAAAGAAACGGCATCATTAGGTAAGCAACAATGGAAAGCACTGGTTGATGAAGCTATCGCCAATAAGCTTATCCACTTCACATTCCAAAAAGCGATCAATGTTGGCAATAAAATACTGCATAAAGAAGCTTTCGCTTACATTCAAAAAGACAACCAGCGCTTTAATGCCGGTCAATTTTTATCTGCGATAGAACAACTAAATGAAGGTGCTAATTTTGACCGCTACATCGTTGATGCATTATTTAGCGATATAGAGAGAAATCCAACCTCTGTTCCTATTGCGATTAACATTACACAAAGCAGTATTAACGATACGGGTTTCATTCGTTGGTTAAACAGCAAGCTCCAAAGTTCACAGCAAATTAAAGATCGTGTTTTATTCGAATTACCTGAAATTTGCTTTATTAAGCAAATTGACAATGTATCTTTACTGTGTGAAATCATTCATCAAAATGGCTTCCGCTTTGGTATTGATAATTACGGGCATAACTTTAGCTCAGCTGGTTATTTAAATCGTCTCCGCCCAAACTACGTTAAATTAGATTTTGCTTATACTTCACAACTCGATGATCAGATAAAAACGGATGTACTTCAATCTATCACACGTACGGCCAATAACCTTTCTGTCACCACAATTGCAACACGCGTAGAAACGGCTGAGCAAAAAGATAAATTAGTTGCGATGGATATCCTCGGGTTCCAAGGTTTTGTTACTGATCAATTGAATCACGAGAATTAAAATGAAAGATCCTTTACTTCAGTCACTCGTATATGTCAGCCGTTTTTATGGTCAAGCAAATTCACCAGATGCTCTCGTGGCAGATTTACCATTAACTGATGGTTTACTTTCTCCTTTTCTTCTTCCTCGCGCAGCAGAAAAAGCAGGACTGCAAGCCAAAGAAACAAAAATGGAATTGAAGAGTATCTCTTCTCTTCTATTTCCTGTCATCGCTCTACTTAAAGGTGGAGACGCATGTGTCGTTTTAAGTATTGATAAAGAAAAAGGTGAAGCCGAAGTTGTCCTGCCACAAAATGAAGGTAGTGAACAATGGATCAAATTGAATGAATTAAATGCGCAATACACGGGCCGGTTATTTTTAGTCAAAAAGCGCTTCCGCTACGATGAACGCTCGCCTGAAATTTTAAAAACGCGTGATGGCCACTGGTTTTGGAGTACCTTATGGGAATCTCGTAATATTTACCGTGATGTATTGATAGCCTCAATTCTTATCAATATATTTGCCATCGCCGCTCCCCTTTTCACTCGCTTAGTGTATGACAAAATTGTACCTAATTTAGCGTTTGATTCATTATGGGTGCTAGCCATTGGTATTACGGTTATTTTTGTCTTCGATTTGATATTAAAATTGCTGAGAAGCTATTTCATCGATCTTGCTGGTAAAAAATCAGATATATTAATATCAGCAAAAATATTTAGCCGTGTGATGGGTATTCGTATGGAAGCAAAACCAGCTTCTGTTGGTGCGTTTGCTCGCCACTTACAAGAGTTTGAATCTATTCGAGAGTTCTTTACCTCGGCAACCGTATCTTCATTAATCGATTTACCTTTTGCTCTGCTATTCCTACTGATCATCTACATAATGGCAGGGCCTTTAGCATTAGTACCTTTGATTGCTGTACTCATATTAGTGGCGTATAGCTTCTTTATCCAACGCCCACTTCGAAAAAGTATTGAAGAAGGCTCACGTCTTTCTTCGCAAAAACATGCCAACCTCATCGAAAGCCTATCAGGTTTAGAAACAGTTAAAATGTTTGGCGCACAAAGCCAATTCCAATACCGTTGGGAAGAAGCTGTCGCGCATATGTCTAACTGGAGTTTAAAATCACGTCGTTTAACAGACTCTGTACAAAATACCGCAGGTTTCTTACAGCAGTTCGTTTCTGTCGCAATGATTGTGGTAGGCGTGTATTTAATTGCCAATGGCGACCTCACTATGGGTGGTTTGATAGCCTCAACCATGTTAAGTGGACGTGCGGTTGGTCCAATGGTACAACTTGCCCTGCTTTCTACCCGTTATAACCAAGCAAAATCAGCAATGACGGTAATTGAACAATTGATGGCTATGCCACTAGAGCAAGAAGACGGCAAACGTTACATTCATCGCCCTGTTATTCGCGGAAAAATTGAATTTGATAATGTATCCTTTGCTTACCCCAATGCAACACATGCCGCGCTAAAAAATATTAACCTCACCATTAATCCTGGTGAAAAAGTGGCAATTATTGGTCGTATTGGTTCTGGTAAAACAAGCTTAGAACGTTTGTTAATGGGGCTATATAGACCAACAGAAGGTTCTGTTTTAATTGATGATACTGATATTAATCAACTTCATCATATTGATATCCGTAGGAATATTGGCTGTGTTCCACAAGATATCACATTATTCTTTGGCTCGATTCGTGACAATATTACATTGGGGCGCCCGTTAGCCAGTGATAATGAAATATTATTAGCAGCAGAGCGTGCTGGCGTGACAGCCTTTACACAACACGATGCCGCAGGTTTAGAAAAACAAATTGGTGAAGGTGGTCATGCTATTTCCGGTGGTCAACGACAAGCAATTGCGATTGCGCGTGCATTCTTATCTAACCCACCCGTTATGATTATGGATGAACCAACGAGTAGTATGGATAACCGCTCTGAAATGTATATAAAACGTCAACTGACTAATATGACCCCAGAAGAAACACTGATTTTAATCACTCATAAAACCAGTATGCTTGATATTGTTGATCGACTTATTGTTATGGAGCAAGGACGCATTGTCGCCGATGGTCCAAAAGATGCCGTGTTGAAGTCACTCCGTGAAGGTAATGTAAGCCAGCCAAAATCAGAGCAATAATAACCGTCATCTTGTTTAATTAAGTTACACATCAACGCCGATATCTTAATATAATAAAAAAGATATCGGCGTTTTTATTTATTAACAATTACTTAGTTGAAATTTCCCATACCGCAATACTGCCAGAAATTTCATTACCAATAATCACTAACGGCTTTTGAGTTGGGCTGTTTTTTGCTTCCACAAATGTCATGCCTTCAGGTGCCAAATCACCCGTGATCGCTTCACCTTCTACAACACCACGATTAATGAAATAATCGACATAATGCGCTTTACGTGGTTCTGTAATATCATAAACAACTACCCCACCCATGCGCTCTAAACCAACAAAAGCATATGTCTTGTCACCCACTTTTCCGACGGTTAACGCTTCAGGTTCAGCACCTTTAGCGTCAGAACGCGCATCACCTGCATTTTCATCTTCATCATTATTAAATGCTTTACCGTGAATTTTAGCGGTGAGTTGTCCAATCTCATCGCCCGAATCAAAAATCATCTTGCCTTGACTATCTAAAATAGAAAAAGAACGTCCGCCAAAGGTATATAGCTCTTCATACTTACCATCGCCATCTTTATCACCTAACTGAGGATTAACTTTAAGACGACCTATATCCGATTCATCATTTTTTAAATAATTAAAATTATCAGCAAGCATTAATTTTTTTGCGCGAATATCATTAACAAAAGACACACAGCCCTTTTTCTTGTCAAAATCTACTCCGCCTTGTGCTTTACATGATTCCTTATCTTTCGCATCAAAGAAATATTCGCGACCATCACCTTCATTTGCAATAACGACATAGTTGTTTCCATCTACACTATAACTTGCGAGAGTGTCAGGCTGGAACATGCCATAGAGTCCGGAATAAGTCTTCATATTAATGCCGCCATCTTTATCAGATGCATCCATTTTATATTTAGACCAATCTTTGAAACCTAGGCCTTTTAAAGTGAGTTTATTTGTCGCTAAATCAACAATAGCGATACCGTTATTTTCCTGCAACGACACATAAGCAGTTTTACTGTCTTTCGATATAGCGACATATTCAGGCTCTATGTCTTGGGCGACTGTTGTTATAATTTTCGAGCCCTTAATGGTTTGACCGCTAGGATTAGAAAAAACCATCCCTTGTTTTTCTAGTTCTGATTGTCTGCCATTAAAAGAAGTAAAGTCGAGTAATTCTGCTTTATCTGCCACTTTGCCATTATTAATACTAATAATACCAATAGAGCCTTCAGGATCGGTTAAGTAATCCCCTGATGGTTCACCCTCATTGGCGACGACAACTTTGGTTTCATCCGGTGTAAATGTCACCATATCTGGTAGATAACCCACTTCGACATTCTTAATAAATGCAGGTATGTCTTTACTTATGTCATAAAAAGCAATGACGCCTTTTTCACCTGTTTTATTAGCAGCCATAGCAACAGCAGCTAATCCTGATTTTTCAGCAATCGCAATACTATTCGCATTTCCTGCTGTATATTTATTTAAATCAATCGTATAGCTAGATTTTAAATTACTACCATTAACCACCCCTTCAGATGTTCGTTTGAGTTTTTTTAAGGGGGTATTAGCAATATCAACAATTTCTACCGTCGATGTCGAACCAGATCCATTAATTGCAAATATTCGTTTTTTGTTATTCTGGTACGCAACAATTTCAGCTGCACCTTCTGGCGATTCAGCATTAAGCAATGCACGTCCAATTAAATGTATATCAAATTGACTTTCAGCCTGAGCGTTAGAAAAAGGTATAGATAAAGACGAAATCAATAGCCCAGCAAATAATGGTTTTTTCACAGTTGATCCTTAACATTAATAAAAAACCACTACACTTTGGCAAACAAAAATGAAAATTTTACTACAATGGAAGGATGTTTTTATGACGAAGAGTAAAGGTGCAATATTCTCTAACATAATACTTATACTATTAAGTCATTAATTTAGTTATTAATTTTCTGACTAGCATGTAACTTAATAAAGGAATTATCATTAATACATTGCGCTATTTCATTGATTTAACTAAAATTCACTCATCGGATGAGTTAATTTATGCGACACAAAGCACGAAAAAGTTTGTGAAGATGTAATATCTCGCTAAAATACGTGCCCCCCTACAAGTGGGTTATATCAACGAAGGTTATGCTCTATGAAAGAAAAAGTAGTCGATTTTATCAAACGTAAGCGTGAAGACTTAGCGCATCACCAGTTTGAGTTTAAAGACTGGCTATCACCAACAATCCGAGATTACTGGGTTGAGTTCTTAAACAAAGCAAACAATAGCCAAATTGCTTCATGGGTTAAAGATCATAGCTTGGTTTCTGTCGCCAATGACAATGCTATAGAAGTTGAAAAGCCAGAACCTATTGAGATGCACCCTGAAGCTCAAAAGCTAATGAATACCTTAACTGCAACATTAGGTGAAGAAATTCATGTTGGGGAATGGTTAACAGTCGAGCAGTCACGTATTAACCATTTTGCTGATGTCACTGAAGATCACCAATGGATACATACTGATCCAGAGCGCGCACAAACAGAATCACCTTTTAAAACAACTATTGCTCATGGATTTTTAACACTGTCATTATTATCAGTATTAACAGATAGTGTCGATCCTAAAGATCAAAAATTTCCTACAGCCAAAATGACCGTGAATTATGGATTAAACCAAGTGCGCTTTCCATATCCTGTAAAATCAGGCGTAAATGTGCGTGCTCGTACTAAAATTCAATCCGTCACGCCAATTAAACGCGGCTTGGAAATTGTGCAAGAAATTACAGTTGAAATTGAAGGATGTCGTCGTCCTGGCTGTGTTGCTGAATCAGTTGTTCGCCTCTATTTCTAACAAATAAGAATAATAAGTCGCAAAGCCGAACATAATGTTCGGCTTTTTTATATAAAAATTAGCCTCGGAATAACGGTCATAATATGAACTCCATAAGCAACCTAACTTTCCATTAATGGCTCTTTATCGTAAATTTTTGCATGGTATGGTGAGAAGCTATCTCTACTATCGGTATATTAAAATGAAAAAGTGGTTTAAATTTCTTCCTCTTATTCTACTTGTGGGTTACTTCATCACTTATGATGTTGTTACACAAGTTGAAAGTACAACGCCCTCTGCACAAACCAGCCAGCAATAAATTTTCATCACGATTAGAGGCATGGTTTCAGCCATGCACTCATTTCAACTTTTTTAATTATTTGCTTTTCAGGTCAGTATTCTTTAACTACGCTTTATAGGGACAGGTTAGAAAATTAACATTTATGTTATCAACCTTACCTTTCAACAATAGCTATATGTTCTGACAACCTGCAATGTTATCCTAATTTTAAGCAATAAAACGCATTAAAATTCTCTATAGAGAAACATAAATATCATTCCCAAATCATATATTCTTCCAGTTTATAATATGTGATTTGGTTTTTTTTTAACTATTACTTTTATTACATTTAGCGATTTAAGCCAAACCTCACCTCCTTGTACAATAGAAACAGAATCTTCCTCTGCTTTACCTCAATAACGTTACCCTGTAAATTCACTATATTGTCTAGTCATTGTCAGGTCTGTTAAATGTCCGTAACAACACGTGTTTTTATTTCTCAATCAACACAACCTTGGTTTAACCTTGCTGTTGAAGACGCTATTTTCCGAAATATGCCAGCCAATCAGCAGGTTCTCTTTTTATGGCGCAATGCGGATACAGTTGTGATTGGTCGAGCTCAAAATCCATGGAAAGAATGTAACACTAGGAAAATGGAGCAGGATGAGATCACCCTCGCTCGTCGTCAAAGTGGTGGCGGTGCAGTCTTTCATGATTTGGGTAATACTAATTTCACTTTTATGGCAGGAAAACCAAAATATGATAAAAACGTCTCAACAGAGATCGTTTTATCAGCCTTAAAACAACTTGGAATAAACGCAGCAGCAACAGGTCGAAACGATCTCGTTGTATCAACAAAAGACGGTGATCGAAAGTTTTCAGGTTCTGCATATAGAGAGACAATGGATCGTGGGTTTCATCATGGCACTCTTCTTCTAAGTGCAGATCTGACACGTTTAGCTAACTATCTAAATCCTGATAAAAAGAAACTAGAGGCTAAAGGGATCACATCCGTCAGATCTCGCGTTATCAACCTAAATGAACTTCTTCCAAATATAGACCATAAAAGTGTATGTAAAGCGATTACAGCCTCTTTTTTTGCCCACTATGGTGAATGTGTAGATATTGAGTATATCTCACCAGAAAACCTGCCAGACTTACCTGGATTTAAAGAAAAATACCAACAACAAGCAAGTTGGAACTGGAACTTTGGCAATACGCCCCAGTTTATGCATTCTCTTGATGAGCGCTTTTCTTGGGGAGGCGTTGAACTTCATTTAGATGTTAAAAAAGGTCATATCATTTCTGTAAAAATGTTCACAGATAGCTTAGATCCTACACCTATTGAGCTAGTTGAAAAAACACTCTTTGGTCTTGAATATAATGCAGCCACTATAAGTAACGCCATATCAGAATTAACAGTAGAGCAGGAGCAATATAAAAACGAGCTGTTCGATATTAATACATGGCTTAAACAGGTTATTATCTAGTCATTAATAGCGGCTTTATTCTTTCATTAAATTTAGATATTTGCCGCTTATTAATTATCTTCCCAATTAACCAAGTAGCCTTGATTATATATCCCCTACTATAAGAAGGTGTATAGCTGATATTGCTAATAATAGATATATTAAAAAATAAAGAGGTAATGTGCAGCAACAACATCGCCTCTTTAATTTTTTAAATTTATCGCCTCAAAATTAACTAGTTATTGTCATCACAGCTATCACAACAAGGATTTAATATTCGTTCTTGGCAGTTAAAAGGTTCAATGTGAATAATGATATCAACCACTTCATCTAACACTTCGAGTAAATGCATTTTAAAATTTTCTGCAATCGTATGCGCTTTATCTACACTCATTTCAGGATCGACAAGTAAATGAAAATCTAACAAAATTGTACTGCCAGTACGACGACTACGAATGGCATGTACTTCTTTGATATCCCTTTCCTCTGCCGCGTATGCTTGAATTTTATTTTCAATTTCAGCGTCAGCTTTCGCTTCTGTAATTTCAAGTACCGCAGGCCATAAAATTTCAGCCGCTGCTTTTAAAATCATAGCCGTAACAATTAGCGCGGCAATTTGATCTAAATAATGCAGTTCAGGTACAAAATAATTAGCAATAACAGCAATAGCGACAGGAAGAGAGCTAAGAGCATCAGAGCGGTGGTGCCATGCATTGGCATATAATGCCCGACTATTAATTTCTTTTGCTTTCACTGCAGTCCAGCGATACAGCACTTCTTTGACGACAATTGAGGTAACTGCAGCTGCAAACGCCAGCATACCAGGATGACTATGTGATTGTTCACTAATAGACGTCAGTGATTCCCAGCCAATACCAATACCAACAAGAGCGAGTAATATACCAATAAATATATTGGTTAACGTTTCAAAACGCCCATGACCATAAGGGTGTTCTTTATCGGCAGGCGCCGTCCAATAACGCGATCCAATAAGTATTGCAGTATCTGTGACTAGATCAGAAAAACTATGTACACCATCAGCAATAAGTGCCTGACTTCCCGTCATTTTACCAATAGTAATTTTGATAAATGCGAGGCTAATATTGGCGATCGATCCTATCCATGTAACTTTTTGTATAACTTTTACTGCTGTTTTAGGCATAATTAACCAATTAAGTAACTATTATAAACCAACACATAATAGCGAATTTTGTTCATGAATGAGACAAATTTTCTTTAATCATACTAAGTTAAACACTCAATTGTTCACTTACTTTGATTTAGATAATGACAATTAATCAGCGTAAAAATAAATTAAATATTAGTTATCAATTGATTCTCTTAAAGTATTGTTTTCACTATGCCTAATTAACAAAATTATACATGTAACACACCGAATAATTCGCCCACAAACATTCCATAAACATATATTTTGACAAAAAACAACCTATTTACCATGCCTTTTTGAAATATTAATGAAACTATTCTTTGTTATATTTTATAAATCATATGATAAAAAATGTTGATAAAAGTAATAATTTCCTTAAATATCATTTCAGATCACTCTATCTATAAAAAATTTCAGGACTATATTTCATAATTTAGTTTTTTGTACATAATGAACATGTGAGTCAATATTTTATATTGATCAACATAAAGGACGTTTTATGAGAAATCTGGCAGATTTTATATATCAAATGGAAAGTGAATTGCAAAATTTCACTACTTGGGTACACGATTCAAGAGGACACTATAAAAAACTGCATATTTCTGATATTGATTGCAAAAATATAAGCTTAAGTGATTTTTTAGAAAATCAACTTAATGTTATTGTTGAAATTATCACAGACGATGGCACCAATTGCGCCTATTTACTGTTACCTGAAATCAACGTTGCAACCACTATCAACTTCGATAACGGAGATGTTATCTCTATTATCGATGCAAAAGCAGCATAAACACAGAAACAAATTAAACACGAACGATTAAGAAATACTACGGCTAGGCTTTCTTATTATTCACTCTAAAAAACAGATCATTTGATCTGTTTTTTTTTACCTGAACATTTTTCATCTTATTGTAAGAAGATTATTACATCTATATTCTTTTACCAAATTATTTATTGCGTTATTTGAGATTGGTCTCATCTTATCCATTAATTAGAATTTTCAGCATTTACAACTTTAAATAGATAAATTCTTAGCATTAATATCATCAATAACTTTCATTTCTCCCGTAGCACACGCTTGCATCCCATCATCCCATCCCATATTAAAGCGAGAGTCTGAACCATCTAATGTCGAGTCTTTCTTAAAACCAGCATTCGAATGACCTCTCTGAGCCAATACAGACTTGCAACCTTGGTTATAACCATAATAATAAATGCTATCGTGTTGAACATTACTGACATACTGTTCAGGTAAGAAACGTACTCCGTTATTAGCAGTATGAGTACAACCGAGCATCATAAGTGCGACAAATACTACAGTGATATTATTTTTCATTGAACGTCTCCTGTTAAATAATACTTCAGTAAATCAAGTTTGGCTCACTATCCAATAAATTGTTAATCGATTGTTGGTATTTTCACATGTCACATCACATTTAACGCAAAAAAAAGCTGCCCTTAAGACTCGCTTAAGGACAGCTTTACAACTCTACATTTTCCGATTAAGGCTCTTCAGCTATTGGTTTCGGTTGGTAATGTTCAGGTTTTAAGCCTAAATACTCTGGTAATAATGTACCGACAGAGATTGAAGACCAAGTACCCGTTAAGATACCGATAAACATCGCAATAGAAAATCCTTGTAGTGACGAACCGCCTAATAACCATAGTGAGCTTATAGTCATCAATGTGGTACCAGATGTCACCATAGTACGAGAGAACGTTGCAACAATCGCTTCATTGTTTGTCGTTTCAATATCTTGCTTAGGTTTCGCAATCAATAATTCACGAATGCGGTCAGCAATAACAATTGAGTCATTTAGCGAGTAACCTAGGATCGCTAGGATCGCAGCAAGTACTGTTAAATTAAATTCCATTTGCGTCATAGCAAAGAAACCAACAGCAAGAATAACGTCGTGTAATAACGCTAGTAATGCACCTGCAGCAAGACGCCATTCAAAACGGTAACTTAGATAACCTAAAATACATAGCATTGTTACTAATAGCGCTAAACCACCTTGCTCGGCCAACTCAGCACCAACTTGGGGACCAACAATACTGGTATTTAACACCTGTATATTGGCATGGAGCGGCGCAAGAACTTTTGTAATTTCTGGATAGTCAACACCTTTAGCTGGCGCTGCATAACGTAAAATCCAACGGCCCGGTTCATCTGCAGCAATAACAACAACATCTTGATTAAAGCCTGCATCCATTAATGGCTCAATTTCACTGTTTGTGATTTGGCTGTCCATTTGAATTTCACTAACAACACCGCCAGTAAAATCTAAACCCCAGTTAAGACCTCTTACACAAATAAAAGTAATAGAGATAACCATTAAGGCGATAGAGACAATACCTGTCATGTAACGCAATTTGGTTAAGTTTTTAATAATCCAATTTTTCATTGCGTTAAACCCTTACATTTCGACGCGAATCACGACCCCAAACCAAGTTAATAATGGCTCGAGAAGCGAAAATACCAGTAAACATACTTGTTAATAGACCAAGACCTAACGTCAATGCGAAGCCTTGAATTGGACCATTACCAATAGAGTAAAGCACAACAGCTGTGATCATTGTTGTGAAGTTAGCATCGAAAATAGTACCAAATGCACTGCTAAAACCACGGTCAATGGCTTGAGCCATGCTTCGACCATCACGGATCATATCGCGAATACGTTCAAATATAAGTACGTTGGTATCTACCGCCATACCGACGGTTAACACTAAACCAGCGATACCAGGTAAAGTTAATACCGCACCTGGAATCAACGCCAATAGACCAAATAGCATGATCATATTTGTAATAAGTGCAATGTTAGCAACCCAACCAAGACGACGGTACCACACAGCCATAAATAGCAGTGTTACACCCATACCTAGAGCAAGTGCAGCGAAACCATTTTTGATGTTTTCAGCACCCAATGTTGGACCAATAGTACGCTCTTCAACAATTGTTACAGGCGCAGTAAGCGAACCTGCACGTAGAAGTAAAGCAAGTTGCTGTGCATCTTCTAGTGAACCTGCCCCCGTAATACGGAAGCGACTACCTAATTGTGTTTGAATCGTTGCAACACTGATGATCTTATTAGTTTGTACCGTCTGACCTTGCGCATTACGGCTATATTCACTGTAAGACGTCGCCATTGGTTTACCCACATTCATACGTGAGAAATCAGACATGATCTTACCGCCAGCACTGTCCAGCGTAATATTTACTTCAGGCGTACCGTTTTCACCGAAACTTGCACGCGCATCAACAATGTGATCACCTGTAAGTACAGGCTTACGGCTAACACGAATAGGATTACCATTCTTATCAGGTAGAATCATTGTGCTACCTGTGCCTTCTTCTTTCACAGCATAGAAAGCAAGGCTTGCTGTTGCACCGATAACATTTTTCGCTGCCGCTGGATCTTGAACACCAGGAAGTTCAATACGAATACGGTTTTCACCTTGACGCTGAACAGATGCTTCCGTGATACCAAGCTCTTCAATACGACTACGCATTGTTTGTAAGTTCTGCTGAACGGTTAGGTTACGCAAATCTGTTTTCTCTTTCTCACTAATTGTAAGAAGAAGATTATCAGCAGAACCATTGGTAGCTTGCCATTGTGGGTACTGTTCCCGAATAAACTGGCGAACCTTATTATTTGCCGCCTCACTAGGCAAACGAACAATCACTTCATCCATACCTTTTAATTCAGCACGACCGCCACGAATATCTTCCTTACGGAAATTAACGCGTAAGTCATCCATTAATTGCTGAGCATGGTTTTTGTAAACTTGCTTAACATCAACATCTAAAAGAAATTGAACACCACCGCGAAGGTCAAGACCTAGCTTAATTGGTTCAAAGCCCATGTCTTGTAGCCACATTGGAGCTGCTGGTTCTAATGCTAACGTTAAACGTTTTTCACTTTTCAACAGTGTATCTAACGCCGCTTTAGTATCCGTTTGCTGTTTAGTGTTATCTAATACAACAATTGTTTTATCAGGCTTTTGTTCAATTTTTAGCGGTACAATATCATGTTCTTTTAACACCTTTTGAATTTCAAAAGGTGTCGGCATTGGACCGCCTTTATTGCTGATTTGTACAGCTTCATTGTCGCCATACCACGTTGGAATAGCGCTTAATAACATTATTAAAACTGTCACAATTAACACAACATATTTCCATGCTGCGTAATGATTCAGAATCTGTTTAGTATTCTTTTTTCTCATTATATTTAGCCATGTACCTTGCAACAGACAGCCTGTCGCAGTCGATAGAACACCTATAATTATACCTTTATCACAAGAGTTTGTTAAAGATACTCATAAATATGACCACTTTTAAAGGATCAATATAATTACAGATACGATAAATAGAACTTAATAATCAGACAATTATTAATATATTTTGAAAGGCTATTACTATTAGCTGAATCGTAATTTTCAACTAATAAATAATATTTTAGACAACTTGTAGTTGTTCGCCATATTGAGAGTAGATCAGATTTGTATCTTTCCAACCTGAAATACGTGATGAAGATGATTTAATTTTGAGTATCCACTCAACCGTTGGTGACAGAGGCTCTTGATAACCGAGGGTAAGTGGTACAGCAACAAGGATAGGAAGCTCAAATGCTAATCGATATTCAGGCGAGACTTCTTCAGGGTTAAGATGAAGCGCATTTAATAAACGGCTCGATGTCCCTAAAGCAATATTGTAATCGCTAAATTCAATACGATGTTGCTTATTCTTATCACTGCTTTTATTTGGCTTAGAAATTGGGAAATTCCAGACAAATTTTGAATTATTAACAGAAACAGGTAAACCAATACTGTTATTGCTTTGTGTTTGTGTTAATGGGTGTTTATTATCAGAAGAATGCTTAACCGTTTGATTTTTATTACAGTTAAATTTCGCAACATCTGAATTAAGGTTAACAGAGTGCGATTGAACAACCATTTCATTACATTGCTTAATCGTATTTTGCACGACATACTTTTGAACATTTTCGTTGATATGTGTAGATGCCGAAGCTAATGACGCAGCCCCTAAGCAAATACTTAATATCAAAAAACGAACAAAGGTCAGAAACATAATACCTAAAAATAGTGAACAAAAATAAGGTCATTGCAATGATAAGCGTCGATACTCATGGTGACAAGGAAATTATTCACAAAATCTTGTTATATTTTAATTTCTAGCGCTAAAATCAAATAGTTTCCTTCTTTGTTACTGATACTAATAAGTATTAAATAACAATAAGATATGGATATTTATTGAAAAGCACGTATTAAAAAACCGCAAAGCAAACTCTACGGCTATAAATTTTTATGCTGTTAATAACGCTTATAATCCGATAAAAATACCAGCAAGCGCCGCACTCATTAAGTTAGCTAATGTTGCCGCTAAAACGGCTTTAATACCTAATTTTGCAACATCACCACGACGCTCAGGTGCCATAACACCAATTGAACCAATTTGAATAGCAATAGAACCAATATTCGCAAAACCACATAATGCGAAAGTGATGATCACTTGGGTATGTTCAGATAACGTTTGTTTAACCGCTGCGAAGTCCATAAAGGCAACAAATTCATTTAGAATTAGCTTCTCACCAATAAAAGTACCTGCTTTCATCATTTCTGTCGCCGGTACACCGATAACAAAAGCAAGTGGCGAGAAAATATATCCCAAAATAGCTTGCATAGTTAGTGGCGTTGTAGCGAACCAATGCGATACCGAATCAAGACCAATCGTTGCCGTAATGCTTGCTAACCAATGCCCTACCCCTTCAAGGCCAGCATTCGCCATTGCGATCACACTAACAAAAGCAATAAGCATAGTACCAATCGCAACAGCTACTTTCATACCGTTCATTGCACCAGCAGCTAATGCATCAATAGCATTACTGTGCTCACTTTTTGCCATTTCGACCTCAGTTTGTTCCATTGGCGTTTCTTGTTCTGGTACAAGAATTTTAGCCATTAGTAAACCACCGGGTGCCGCCATAAAACTTGCTGCAATCAGATACTTAAGTTCAACACCTAATCCTGCATAGCCACCTAATACAGAACCCGCAACTGACGCCATACCACATGTCATTACCACGAAAAGTTCAGAGCGTGTCATTTTTGCAAGGAATGGACGAATAAGAAGAGGAGACTCACCTTGAGAAAGGAAGATATTACCTGTCGCAACCAAAGACTCTGCGCGACTGGTGCCTAATAGTTTTTGGATACCACCACCTAAAACTTTAATTACCCATTGCATAATACCGAAGTAATAAAGGAGAGAAATTAAAGCACTGATGAATATAACAAGAGGAAGAACACGAATAGCAAAAACAAAACCGCTTTTTTGGATATTAGCTAAATCACCGAAGACGAAATTGATACCAACATCAGCGAAACTAAGAAGACCAGCTACACCGTCACTCATTGCACCTAGCATCTTCTGACCAATGGGCACATATAGTACAAGAGCGGCAAAGCTCGCTTGTAAGAATAAAGCACCGCCAACGGTTCTCCAATTGATCGCCTTTCTATTATCAGAAAGCGCCACTGCGCATAGAACCAGTACTACGATACCGGCTAATGTAATTAACAACTGCATTATTTCGTCCTGCTGTTTTTTAAATGGGTGTCGAATAATGAAGGTATTGCTGTTTGCTGCCATTGAGTAACAATTACTTTTGGGGAAAAAGTAAAAAAGGTAGGATTAACGTAATACAACGCTAAAAATATGAATATGTTCGCCCAATAATACAACATACGAGTCACCTAAATTAACAAGCTACAAATAACGCCGGTCCAACTCCGTGGGTCGTTCACTTATCCCTGGTGACAGCTTGTAAAATAAGGTGGCTGAACTTAACTGTTCTGACCGAGGCGAGAGTATATAGAGATCTTGCTCACAATAACAATATCATTTTTCATAATTAGCATACTTCAAGGCCAAGTGAATACTATATAAGCAAATAATACCTTATATAAATCCTTTAACGCATAACTGTTGATTTATCGTACAGCGCACTCAATTGATAACAAAAAAGCCGAACACGATAAATGTTCGGCTTTTGGGAATATATTATTAGTGAGCAATGTTTACTTTGTAAGTGCTTCATTTAGCCATTGGTCGAAATGCGATTTCGGCATTGCGCCATTTAGCATATCAACCATCTTGCCTTCTTTAAACACCATGATTGTTGGAATACTACGGATACGATATTGAGCAGCGAGTGCTTGTTGTGCTTCAGTATCAATCTTCACACAACGTATTTGGCCATCACGCTCTTGAGATACGTCTGAAAATACAGGAGCAAATCCTACGCATGGATTACACCACGGTGCCCAGAAATCAACAACGACAGGCTTATCACTTTCTAATAGTGTAGAGAAATTATCGCTAGTACCTTCAATTGGCATGCCGTCGAATAATTTTTCCTTACATGAGCCGCAGCTTGCTTCATCATTTACGCGCTCAGAAGGTAAACGGTTCAGTGCTTTACAGTGTGGACAGCGTGTTGTGATTGTAGTCATTATTATCATCCATCTTTAAACTTTATCTGTATTTACTGTAACGCTTACAGATAAAAAAGCAATATGATTCAACTTATTAGAGCAATAGTCTAAAACTATCAAAAGCCGAATGTCGCAAAAAAGATTGATAAAAAACTATTATATCGAACGCATACAAATGGGATGCAAACATCGCATCCCATTCAGTGTCACTTATTATTAGTTAATTATGATTACACTGCTTATTCTGGAACTCCCACAACTACAGTGACAATGTCACAATACGATTAGCGTTAATAACTTAACTGGTAATTAATGTAATAACCCTAACTCACGGGCTTCGGCAATGGTAAGCCCGCTCGCTTGAATATCACGGAGAAGCTCTATACGTCGTCTTGCTGCCGCTTGTTGTTTTTTACTCTCAGCAATATTGGTTGCCGACTCATCCTTGTGATCCCACTTAGATGATACGGAAGAAATTTCTGAAAAATCGATAGAGTTAATAGACACAACAACCTCCTAAAGTAACCTGTGTCATTATGATTTACTTAGTATCAGAGGTAATTAGAGGAGTTAAGCTGATAAATTTAACTTTGTGATCAAATCGAGGTTCATGTAATAAAATTACAAAAACAACTGAAAATGACTAGTCAATAACGAATAACAAGCGTAGTAATAGAAGTTCTTGGCAAATAAAAAACGTTTAATATTTAGACATATTTGACCCAAGCTATTTATATATAAGCTTTAATTAATAAGGCATGAATATAACAACATTTTGTGTATATCTATTTATCAATAAAATGCGTCAACATTTTTGATTTAAGCTTATGATAAAAAAAATAACTGTTTTCTGTCAGTATGTTATGTCGCACTTTACACACTCACATTTAGTAATTTAACATTACATTATTCATACTATAGTTATGAGTATAAAAAGCGTAGCGTAATAAAAAAATTTAAAGGTTTTTATTATGAATACTCAATTATCTGAACTTGCACAACCTGGTGCTATTTCTAACCCTAATACTTTCGCTGAATACCTCACCTTTATTTTCAAAGAAAATATTGAAAATGATGACGTAACAAAAATCTTTGCCAAAATTCAAATTATTGAAAAATCCATCGCGCAAAAAGATCCTTCAGCCAACCTTTCTTTAACCATTGGTATTTCAAATAAAGGTTGGCCTACCGTTTTTCCTGATGTTCAAGCGCCATCTTTATTGCATGATTTCATTGCTATGACTGACGGCGAACGTAGTTTCCCAAGTACACCGGGAGATATTTTCATCATGATAAAATCTGAACGTATGGATATTAATTTTCAAGCTGCGAAATACATTGCCGCAGCGCTTCAACCTGTCGCTAATTTAATCGAAGATATTCAAGGCTTTAAATATCTAGACAACCGCGACATGATCGACTTTGTTGATGGAACTGAAAACCCAAAAAATGAAGCTCGTTTTAATGCCGTATTAGTTGATAATGACCGTGATATCCATCAAGGCGGGACTTACTTAACCGTACAACGCTATGTAGATCGTCAAGGCTTATGGGATAAACAAACCACAGAATACCAAGAGCAAGTTATTGGTCGTACCAAGCTTGATGATATTGAACTTGATGATGATCAAAAACCCGCTTGGGCGCACAATAATAAGAGTAAAGTTATTATTGATGACCAAGAAATTAAAATGCTACGTCAGAACCGTCCATTTGGTAATGCTATGGAACATGGCACTATGTTTGTCGGGTTTGCCGCCTCACCTGAAATTCTAGATATCTCATTGAAGCAAATGATTTATGCTGATGAAAATGGTAACTACGATCGCTTACTGGATTTTGTGGAAGCAAAAACAGGTACTCACTACTTTGTACCTTCACAAACACTAATGAATACTTTCGCCGGTTAATCTATCGCCTCAGCAATGTGCCTACAAATGAAAATTTGTGGGCATTTTTTTGTTAAAAATCATAAAGAAATAAAAATGTAATTTATTTTTAACTTAACCAATTGAAAAATAACAAATACATTTTATTTTACAGAATATTTTCTTGATTCCTCACACGTTCTGTTGTCCCCTATACACTTAATAATTAATTCTATCTTTTTATTTATATATACGAAGAGTATTTCTGGGGGCAAGAATGCGCAAAACCCTTTTAACCCGAGTATCACTAGCAAGTCTTATTGCTACCGTTGCGGGTTGTTCATCAACACCACCGCCGCCAGCTCCAAAAGTTGAAAAAAGTTTCAAAACGATAGCTAGCCAATTTATGACTTCTGATGCAACACGTAGCCAAGGTACAGTTGTTGATAAAGGTATGTTTTACCCTAAAGAAACCTTCTCTCTAAGTTATCGTTACTGCTCTGCAAGTGCCGAACAAGCGAAACAAGATATTGATCAATTTTATCAATTAGCAAAAAAAACATGTAAAGCTAACTCTGGCACCATGATCAACCAAGATACTGATGCCTGGTGTGTGAGTCACCCTAATACGCCTGATGAAACACCTATTTTCTCAGCACGAATTACGTCAACAGATCTATGGGCTGATGTTTGTCCTACAGGGCCATTTGTTACAATGCGTGTCATTGAAAATAAAGACGTCAATGAAGCCGCTTGGATTGATGGCGCTAAACTTCTTGGTTATCAACCCTATTCTGTACATAGAAAAATTGTCCCATCAAACCAATCTCAAGCAGCACTGTTTAATGAGAAAGAAACACCTGCACCGGAACAAGAACCTTGGACTGAAGAAACCGGCTTTATTGCGACACACGTAGGTGAAACTGTGTGTATGTATAAGAAGACCAAAGACGAAGCTTATGGTGTGACCTACAAAGGTAAAATCCAAAGTGTAAATGACAACCGCGTTAGTGTATTAGCGACTGAAAAGTTAAAAGGCGATATTCGTATTGCACCTGAAATTGATCCACTACCTTGGTATAAAGAAGCGGTAATTGAAGCAGATGCACGTTCTTGGTTTATTTGTCAGTAAATAGTATTACTCTCTTTAAAAAATAACAAAGCCCAGCATAATCTCATCGTTATGCTGGGCTCTTTATTTATCTTACGCATGAATAGCATAAAATCATTAACTGTAAGTCTCAAAAAAGTCTAACGTATCGTCTAATGCCTGATTACGTAAGCAATCTTTTTCCATTAACAATTCATGTCGAGCATGTGGGATCACTTTCATTTCACACTCTGCACATTTTGCGTAAAAAAGATGATGAGAATTATTATCTACAACGGTATCGTCGCCTGCCTGCAACAATAAAATGGGCGTATGGATATGTTCCACATCCCGAATACAGCTTTTCGCGGCAGCTAATGCTTGCCATACCCATCGTGCACTAGGACCACCAACACGCAGTTCTGGGTGGCACTGATACAAATGCTTCGCCCAAACGTAACGTATTTGACTTTGGCATTGATCATTTTTTTCAAAAGGTGCTTCGTGATACGGCTTATATCCAAACACATAAGACGGCTGTGTTTGATAATGCTCGATAATTTTAGCGATTGAAGATGCGACTAATTTAAGGGGGACAGGAAGATTGATACCAAACATAGGTGCATTAAGAACAACGGCATTAAAATGAGTCTGATAATGCTCTAAATATAAGGTTGCTACCGCACCACCCATTGAATGAGCTAATAAAAACCGTTGTCTGTATGTTTGTTTTCCAACGACATTTGTAATAAATGAATGAAGATCTGACACATAATCATCAAAACAAATCACATGTCCAAGTTCACTATCGTTAGTTAATCGTCCTGATGCGCCTTGACCGCGATGATCGTAGGCATACACGTCATAACCTTTACGAGATAACTCATAACATAACTCCTGATATTTCCAGAAGCTCTCATTACGCCCATTAACAATGACCACACAACGTTCATTTTGAGGATGTCGAATACTTATCCATCGGATCGGTATTCCATCAACACCTTTAAATTCGCCTTGCTCCCTCTTCTGCCACATATAATGGACTTCACTCGCCATTAATTGTGTAAAAACCGACTCCTTGGTAACAAAATCCCTCTCACAATTTTGTTTAACCATGACAACTTCTTATAATTATTATACAAACTTACATAAATCGCTGACTTCTTCTCCCACTAAATGGGATGCATTACAATGAGGTTCATCAATATCAATATAACGACCCACAGTGTTTAAAAAATACTTACCTGATTGATAACCAAGCCTATAATCTTCTTCTAAAGATGGCATATCACTACCAATCATTTTTGATTTTAGTGCTTTTTGCGGATGAATCTCATAAATAGTAACATCATCAGGTGGATTACTAAGAAACTCTTGTGTTTTTCTATAGTTATCTTCGTGCTCTAACAACATCTCAATCATACCTGCGGCTTTTGATTGGCCTAACGCACGACGAATATTACTCATCCAACAATGATCAAATGATGTATCAATAGGCACAGTGCGGATCACCACAATATGACGATAACCGCGCTCATAAGCTTCTTGAACAGGAATGGGGGCAGATAAGCCACCATCAACCCAATATTCATTTTGTGAGTAAATGGGTTGTCGATTTAAAACAGGGATCGCGCATGAAGCTTTTAATGCCAAAGACCAATTATCCGTATTTAAATTAAAATACGCCGCTTGATGACTCACCGTATTACTTGCTGATGCGAGTACAGTTCGATTACGCATATTCTGTCGGCCTTGATGCCAATCAAGCTCAAAGCGTGTCTGGGTTTGCTGCATTAACCAATCAAGATCAAGCCCTTCACGACCAAACAAAAAACGATATACGTCAAAGAAATGGTGATTCGTTGTTGCTTCTGTGATCACCTTAAAAGCATGTTTCTTTTGACCACAGATATAAGACGCTAAATTAAGCGATCCTGCAGACGTACCAATCATTAGTGAGAACGGATTAAAATCCTGATCTAAAAATGAATCCAATACCCCTGCGGTGAAAATCCCTCTTTGGCCTCCACCTTCAGTGACAAGTGCTATCTTAGATACGTCCTGAGGCTTATGGGACAATGCGTCATAATTTTGTACCGCATAAGATACATGCTTACCTGTCATGTTACTCTCTCAAGATTACTGCATACTTTGATGCATATTCATCATACAAATATCGCAAGGCATACTATCAAATAGGGGTCTAATGTCTAATAAAAAACGATCAATATTTGATTGTAAAAATATACGCTCTAATTTCTAAACATTAACAGCTTGAACTTTAGGTTTTATGTGATTATACAAGTTAATATTATCAGAGAGTATTTAACTCGTTATTCAACATTACCTCATATAAGGCTTAAATAACGCATGAACATTCACTCTTGCTTTAAGCTTGGCTGCCAACAAATATAAACCACCCAATTTACGGTGTAAAAAAATAGCATCTGCGGGCGGTGTATGCCAATAACCACTATTCATACTCAAGGCACTACCGGCATCGCGAATGCGTTTCCCCATATCTGTTGCACCAAAATCATACACACCATCAAAGGCTAATGGCTCACAAGCTTCTACACACAAATTCACGACTGCTTGTTGTGCGACATCTTCAATGTGCTGATGGAAAAAGCCTATTTGTTTTAACGCGTTAAGCATAGATCCCCGATCATTTTTCACCGCACCAGTCATCAATTGGCGATAGCCTTCAGAGACGTGCTCGGGATATTCACGCGTGGCGCCGAAATCAAGCAAGATAAACTGATTCGTTGTGAGGTTATAACGATAGTTAGCAAAATTCGGGTCGGTTTGCACCAATCGAAATTCAAACACTTCTTTGAACAATAAGGTAAAGGCTAATGCCATCACCTCATCACGTACCGCTTGGGGTTGCTTAGCCAGTTGCTCTATTTCTATGCCTTCGACAAAACTCATCGCAAGGATCGTTTCACATGTTAAATCATCGTATATATCAGGGATCAAAAAGCGGGCATCATCAGAAAGTAACTGGCGAAACTGTTTAAGATATTGTGCTTCTTTCTGATAATTAGCTTCGGCATGTAACTGTTTTTTCGCCTCGTCTAATAACTCTGACACATCAATAGACTTAGGGATCAATCCTGATACATTTAGTAAGGTTGAAACATTATGTACATCGCTATCAATACTTTCTCCAATACCTGGATACTGTATCTTTAAAGCAATATCTCGACCGTCTTTGGTTTTTGCTCTATGAACTTGTCCTATTGATGCTGCAGCAACAGGGTAAAACGAAAACTGAGCAAATTTGTCTTGCCAATCTTCCCCCCAGTTAGCAATGAGCACATGATTCAATTGGCTAATAGGCATAGGTTTAGCATCAGCTTGCAAACGAGATAGCAGTTCAGTTAATTCTTTCGGGAGTAAATCACCAGCATCCATCGATAAAAGTTGACCTACTTTCATCGCAGCACCACGTAACTGTGCTAATTGATCAGCCACACGTTGAGCATTTTTCGGCGTTAAGAGCAACTCACTGGCTTTAGGACGATGTCCTGACGCTAACTGTTTCACCCCTTCAGCAACCATGCCCGTTGCGACTCTTGACGCCAGTGAGCCTAATTTCGATAGTCGTGATAATCGCCCTTTAGGCACTTTTGAATACTGATGTGGATCTTTCATGCTTAAACCTTATCTTACGATGATGTGTAACAACGTCATTACTGGCGATTAAACACGCCTTTTCTTTATAGTGAATTAATATGGCGTAAATAATACTCGGCTTGCTCTACAATAACAGATTGCTCATTATCATCTAATTTATCCCAATGACTAAATAGCATACCTACACGAGGATTGTTTGCTAATAACCCTCTATGTTTATCCATAAAACGCCAATATAAACTATTAAATGGACAAGCATTCAGCCCTGTTTTCTTTTTAACCTCATACTGGCATGATGAGCAATAATCGCTCATTTTATTAATGTATGCCCCACTTGAAGCATAAGGCTTTGTTGCAACCACACCACCATCGGCAAACAGCGCCATACCTAGCGTGTTGGGCTTTTCTACCCACTCAACCGCATCAATATAAATACCTAAATACCACTGTTCGACTTCACTCGGCGCAATCCCCGTTAATAAACAAAAATTACCCGTGACCATTAAACGCTGAATATGATGAGCGTAGCTATAATCAAGCGACTGCTTAATCGCATGATGCATACACTGCATATTGGTTTTTGCATTCCAGAAAAAATCAGGTAACGAGCCGCTAGCTTCTAACGTGTTCTCTTTTCCGTAATGGGGCATATTTACCCAATAAATAGCGCGAATAAATTCACGCCAGCCTAGTATCTGACGAACAAACCCTTCAACTTGGGCAATATCAATTTTTGAATCTGGCTGAGAGTAAGCATCAATAGCCGCTTGGATCACTTGCATGGGATGCAACATTTTCGCATTCAAAGCAAAAGATAAACGAGAATGGTATAAGCTCCATGCTGACTCACTTCTCGTGGTCATCGCATCTTGAAAGCGTCCAAACAAAGGCAATAAATCACGGCAAAAGTAAATCAGTAGCGCTTGTGATTGTTTACGGTTTGTTGGCCAAAGTAACTGCTCACAAGATTGACCGATTGTGTTGATACCGTATTTTTCGAGTCGTTTAGAAATAGCACTAACATCATTACTAAACATTAACGGTTGAGGAATAGCTTCAATATCAACAGCCTTTAACTTATTTCGATTTGCGCCATCATAATTCCATTTACCACCTTGAGGCTTTCCTTCAACCATTAATACATCAAATCGTTTCCGCATAGCGCGATAAAAATGCTCCATACGGTGATGTTTGTTTGGTGTTATATACTGCTCAAGTTCGGCCAATGTCAGTAAGAAATGCTCGCTATCACATGCTTGAACGGTTACATCAGGAATCTTTAACGTCGCTAACTGTTGCGATAATCGGTATTCGTCTGGTTGTTGATATTCAAATGCTTGGCAATGATATTGCTGACAAAGTGAAATAATTAAATCAGGTAAATCATGATAGGTATGAGTATCGTCTAATGTTAAATGTAAAACCTCATGTCCTGCTTGTTGCAGCGCAATCGCAAAATTTTCCATCGCAGCAAAAAATGCACAGATCTTTTGATGGTGGTGAGTAACATAGTTGGTTTCTTGCTTTAGCTCTGCAATAACATACAGCACATGTTCATTGGGTTGTTGATACCAATGATGACTCGCATTGAGTTGATCGCCTAAAATAAAACGAAGAGTTGTATAGCGCGATTGCATGATTATCCTCTACCACTCATTGGCCAATCATCAATATTTACGCTGTCTAAGGTATTAAGATTTTCATCCCCTCGCCAATGGCGAATAAAATGCTGATTAGGATCAAATATTCGTGTTTGTTTTTCTAAGTCAAACCAACGTTTTTCACGACTGTCTGTTCCAACACCTGCAATATATTGCCAATTGCCCCAGTTTGCCGCGACATCATGATCAATCAGCTGTTGTTCAAAATAAGCTGCACCGTAGCGCCAATCAACAGATAGCTCATTAACCAAACAACTTGCAACTATTTGGCGCCCACGATTAGACATATAGCCCGTTTGGTTTAACTGTTTCATAAACGCATTAACAATAGGATATGGTGTTGAGCCCTCACACCATTGTTTAAAACGAGTTGGATAAAAACTGCTTAATAAACGTTTATTTTGCACGCCACTGAAACGATACAGATCTCGCCCAACAGCATGGGCATGCCATTGAAAAAACTCACGCCATAACAACTCAAAGAAGATCCAATAGGTTGATGAATTTTTCTCTTTGTATTTTTCATAATCTAGCAAGGTAGCCATGATCATTTTGCCGGATAATGCACCACATGCTAACCACGGTGAAAATTTGGTTGAGTTATCCCAACCCTCTATGGCATTACGCGTTTCTTTATAACTAGACGGTAAACGAGAAGAAAAATACTGCTGTAAGTGCATCAGTGCTGCATTTTCACCACCATGCCACTCCACCTGATCATTATCTAAAATGGGAACATTTCGAATATCTAAATATCCAGAACAATATACATTGGGTTGTGGCGGTAAATAATCAGGCACAGGTAGGGACGAAAAAACAGTGACGCTTTGCTCTATCTGTTTACGAAATTTTGAAAATCTATTTGGCATATCTGAAAGAGGAAACGGCAGTTGATTTTGTGAATACAACGTATGCGTATCAACTTCTACAAATTGAAAATGGGGGTAACATTGTTTTAGGTAATGCCATTGCTGTTGTTCATACCAGCCGCAGTGACGACTCCGATAGATAAGGTTAATACCGTATTGTTCTATTAATTTAGGCATAAAAACCATAGGATCGGCTTGCATCACTAATAAACGCTGACCCAATGTGGCTAAATTAGATTGCAGTGCTTGTAGCGATTGCAGCAGGAAGCGATGGCGAATGGCTCCCACCGAGACAAGTTGATAACGATTAAACTGCTGCTTTTGTGGCTCCATAAAATAAATACACAGCAAGTTGTCACAATACTCGTAAGCTTGATGAAGTATAGGGTTATCGTGTAAACGTAGATCATTGGTAAACCAATAAAGAGCTTTTACCGCCATAAATTATATGCCTTATTTTTTATCGACTCTTCATTTACGATACGAATAGGCATAACGATCGATTTTTATTCTTGCTGTCAAGAAATTTAGGCAATAAAAAAGCCAGTATTATTAACAAGAAAGGTAATAATACTGGCTGAAAATGTAATTAGTCGTTAATCAAATTCTGGCTGATTACGGTTTTTAAAATTCACCAATAATCCCATCACCAGTACCACAACCGTCACTATTAAAATAGACTGGAATACGTGGTGATATTGCGCAGCAGAAGTAATTAAATCAATGGCATCACCTTTTGGTGTATTGGTTGATGTTAACTCAGCAATGTTTGCTGCTAAATAGTTTGCTACCGAACCACCCATTAACATGTAAATACCCGCAACCGTACCTGTTGCTCCTTGCGGATTCATACGCGTAATTGCAGCTAACGCGACAGGGTCAATAAATAGCTCAGCAATACCAATGAAAAACAAACCAATAAATAGCCATAGGAATGTTGTATGACCTGTTGCCATTGCTAACTTAGAAGACAACGTAATCAAACTAAAGCCCGCAGTTAAGAGAAACAAACCCATGTTTAATTTAGTTAATGTACGAACAGAGATCTGACGTGTCGATAATACTTTCCACAACCATGTCACCGCAGCACCACCCACAATAACGGCTACAGGATTCACCGATTGGAAGAAAGCTGTTGGAATATGGTAACCAAAAATATCAGTATCAATATTACGCTCGATGAATAAGCTGATTGAACTGCCACCTTGCTGATCAAATGCCCAAAACACCATACCAAAAATCATAAAGTACATAATTGAGTGAAGTTTCTTGCGATCTTCAGCATCACTCTTACGGTATAAACGCAGCATTTGTAGTGCTGAAAATGCAAGGATCACGGCAAGAATGTAACCGGCTAATAAATCTTTAAGTACAAATACAAGACCTATCGCGGCAGCAACGACACCGAGAATGATTAAGAACCAGTGACTAATACCTGCTGTTTTTTGTGTTAACGCCGCTTTATTGGCTTTTTGTACATGGGCAAAGTTTTTACGGCCCGTACTAAAAATGATTAAGCCAATAAACATACCAATACCTGCAAGAGCAAAGCCCACATGCCATCCCCAACGGCTTGCAGCATACCCACAGAAAATTGGCGCTAAAGCAGAACCAATGTTACCGCCTATATAGGATATAGAAAATCCTGATTCACGTGCGCTTTCATGACCTTTATATAACTCACCCAATAAACAGCTTGAGTTAGTTTTAAAAAAGCCATAACCACAAATAATTAATGCTAACGCAGAATACAAGGTCGTATGATCGTTACTCGGAATACTTAATACAATGTGGCCAGCAACCATCAGTGAGCCGCCAATAACAACAGCCCAGTAATTACCCAAATAACGGTCTGCTAAATAACCCCCTAAAATGGGTGTCACATAAACTAAAGATGTATATGCACCATATAGAGCATAAGCATGTTCATCTGACATTAAGAGTTTTTGGGTTAAAAATAGAATTAATAGCGAACGCATGCCGTAGTAGCTAAAAAATTCCCACATTTGTATTGCGATGAGGTGAAAAAGCCCTTTAGGCTGAGAGGATAATTGCATATTGATTCCTGTAAAAAGGCCCGTTTAGCTAACGGTTGTCATTCTTATGGGTGTGTTTATACCTAGGGTATTTAAGAATGAAAATACACTGAACTTCTCTAAGCTCAAGCATATTCTTACCCCATATTTAGTATCTTACTTTTCATAGTTTTAGACATTTAATCATTGCTTCACTAGAAATAGATTATTCCATTTACAAGCAGTAAACAAACATCATTCCATTTTTAGTTCTAACAAAGCATCAATTTTGAAAAAAACTAAGTATTCATAAGGTTATGTTAAAAACACGTCACTAAACTAAAATCTTCAGTAGAGCTATATAACAAAAATCACAACATTAATGTAACAAAAAAGCCGTAACAATCGCTGCTACGGCTTTAATAAAAGAAACAGTTAGAACACGTTATAGCGTTAAATCTAACTCATTATGAATTAATACGATGCATTGAGAAGCAAATAACATCTTAGGACCTAAGCTAATCTTCTGTGCGCCTAAGCGTTTTAAGCTATTATAACTTTTCTTCGGCATTGGCATGTGATCGGTTAATAAGAAACAAGGGTTCGCAGCAAGTTCAATATCGCGAACAAAATCCCCTTTCTTATCTAACATGTATAATTGGTAGTCTTCAGCAAGTTCAACTATCAGCTTTTCAAAACTGATCGTACGAACTGTGATCCCCGGTTCTACATTACGACATTGCTCTTTACCCATGCCTAATGATTTATCAAGCGCATGAGTGATCTTATCTAACCATGCTTGCTCATGAAAACCCGTTAAATTAGTAATATCATTTGAATTAAAGCTAATGGTACGAGAAAAGTCTTGCGTACTTTCAAGCACTAAATGCACCATAATATCTTCGCGGTGAGACTGCGCCACAAAAATAGCATTCATTAAAACGTGAGCCAAAATTTCAGTGTGAGCATCTTGACCCACAGATGCTAATAGCATTTTACTGTCGGTGGGTGCAGAACGGGCTCTTAATACGAAAGCACGCATAGTTAATATCCTAGAAGTTGAAAGTGACACCAGCATCGCTACACATAGGTATATACCAATCATATACCTACAGCGAGCGCAGTATTATCCCCGCTTTTCATCAATATGTAACCCCCATTGATCAGATTCCTATTTTTAAGCGTATTAAGTTAATCAATCAATGACGACTAGGAAATATGAACACTATCACTCGATTACCCTCCCACACACTTGGCTATCTAGGACTTTTTCCTTTTGCCCTAAGTGCACTCGCTATCAGCCTTGAGATACGTATTTTTAACACTTCCGCTTTGCTAATCTTCGTCAGTTATAGTGCTATTATTCTTAGTTTTCTTTCTGGTGTTATGTGGGGAAACAGTCTGAATCACAAGGAAAATTCAACCAGTCGGTTTGCTTTACTCTTGAGTAACTTTTTTGCGCTACTGGCTTGGTTTTCGCTATTACATTCTACAGATCACTACACTTGGGCTCTTGTTGCATTAATGCTGGGGTTTATCTGTATTCGTATCGCCGAGATAAAATTTAACTCCGCTCATCAAGATGAGTATTATCAACAATTACGTAATCGTCTAACTACTTGTGTTTGCGGATTACATGCGGTTGTATTTGCAATCACATAACCAGGGAATATGAAAAATGGAAAAGATGATCATCTTTTATGATGGAAGTTGCCCACTTTGCGTCGCTGAAATGAAACAACTTCGACAACTTAATAAACATCAAAAATTACAATTTGAAGATATTCTTGCGCCTGATTTTATCCAACGCTTTCCTGATATATCAAAAGAAAAAGCCAGCACTGTTTTACACGGTTTACTCTCATCTCAAATAGGCGCAGAACAACAGCTTTTACTTGGTCTTGATGTCACTTATAAAGCATGGAACCTGGTTGGTAAAAAGAAATGGTTAAAAATACTCAGGCTTCCAGTGATACGTATCGTTGCCGATAAAGCATACTTATTTTTTGCCAGAAACCGTTATCATATTTCCTATTTATTAACCGGAAAATCCCGTTGTAATAGCTGTTCAATTGATTAATAGACGTCAGCTAAGCTAAATGTTTAACACTATGCTCAATCACGATCTTACTTTTCTATTAGGTTATTTATCTTTTGATAAATCAGTGGAATGAGCCCAATACGACATCCATAACTTAACATCACGGTTGACTATATTCAGCCGCAACTCTTTATTAATATACGCTAGAGTTTTAGTTCTTGTACTAAGTACAAAAAACAATTATTCCCAAAAAAATTAAAATCAATACAAGCCTAACATTTAGAATAAAACGCCATCAATCAGACTACACACAGTCATAAAAATGACAATTTTAATTCTTTTAAGTGATACCTCTAATTTTTGTATTTATTTACGTGCATATATATAAAACACTATTTACACTCGCCGCACTTTCTAACACCTCATTTTCTGAGACAACAATGCAACTATCACTGAAACAAAAGCTGATCAGCGCGAGCTTGTCTGCTGTTGTCCTTATGGCAACAGTATTAACTTGGCTTGCTGCCAGTAATTTACAACAACAAACAAATGAAAATATCTTAGATCGCGTACAAAGCGTAGCAACCACAGCTACCAGCGGTATTGAAGATTGGATTAATATCCGTCGCAGTATTACCTCTTCAGTAAAAGAACCCTATCAAAAAGCAGATCTTGTGCCTTTCCTTCAACAAGCACGCGATGCTGGCGGTTTTGACGATATTTACTACGGCACCGTTGCAGGACAAATGCTGCGTTCACACCCAGAACGTAACCGTGCTGATTACGATCCTCGTACTCGCCCTTGGTACGGTGATGCCGTTAACAGCAATAAACAAGTGATCACCACCGCTTATCAAGACGCTATTACTAACGCCCTTTTAGTGACGATTGCCGAGCCTATTCGACATAGCGGCGCACTTGCCGGTGTTATCGGTGCCGACGTATTAATTGATCAACTCATTAACGATGTGATCAGTTTGAACGTTGGTGATAATGCTCATGCTATGTTAATCGATAAAAAGAATGGAACTTTCCTTGCTCATTCTGATAAGTCACTGTTATTGAAACCGATTGCTAATTATAGCAATCAGTTAAACATGGGTAACATTGAACAAAGTGCCAATACAAACCGCTTAGAGCAGATCTCAATCAAAGGGGTAGATAAGCTATTTTACTTTGCAAATATCCCAAATAGTGATTGGATATTTGGCCTTGAAATGGATAAATCGACAGAAGAAGCCAGCTACTATTCACTATTAACAGAGTTAATCATCACCGCTATTGTGATCACTTTGATCGTGGTTATGGCGGTAGCGTGGTTAGTAAACTATCTTCTTCGCGATCTTAACCGTGTATCTAAAGCACTGGCTGAAATTGCAAATGGTGAAGGTGATTTAACACAACGTTTAGAACCAAGAAGCCAAGACGAAGTGGGTAAGCTTGCACTAAATTTCAACCAGTTTGTCGGTAACATGCACCAAATGGTGACTCGATTACGTCATGTTTCAGAATCACTTAATCATCAATCTCATATAACCGCTTCACAAGCCGAAGAGCGCAGCACTCGTATTCAGCATCAGCAAGATGAAATTAATATGGTCGCAACAGCAATCAATGAAATGGCAGCCGCCACACAAGAGATTGCTGCCAACGCAGAAAACACAGCAAGAACATCAGAGCAAACGGTAACCGCTTCTAATCACGGTGCAACACAGGTCAACCAAAGCCAACAATCCATCAGCACATTAGCGCAAGAAGTGGATACGGCAACATCTGTGATCAGTGAGCTAAATCACCATGCTCAAAGCATTACAACTATCCTATCTACAATTCAAGGGATTGCTGAACAAACCAACTTATTGGCATTAAATGCCGCGATTGAAGCAGCCCGAGCTGGTGAGCAAGGTCGAGGGTTTGCTGTTGTTGCAGATGAGGTACGTGTACTTAGCCAACGGACGCATGCATCAACTCAAGAAATTCAACAAATGATAGAGACCCTACAAAAAACCACAGGTCAAGCTGTGAATATCATGGAGGATAGTCGTCATCTCTCTGAAACCAGTGTTGATGATGCCAATGCAGCAGCAGTAAGCTTGTCACAAATTACGACTGCCGTAACCACGATCAATGATATGGCAACACAAATTGCTTCCGCCGCTGAAGAGCAATCTTCCGTAACATCTGAGATCACCCGTAATACAGAGGGAATTCGTGATGTTTCTAATGAACTTGCTGTAGAAGCCAATGAAGCCGCCAAACAGGCAGCTGAGCTATCAAATTTATCTCATGAACTACAACAAGAAATCAGTCGCTTTAAACTCTAAACATACCGTTATAACAACGAAAAACTAACGACAAAAGCTAGCATATAGCATGCTAGCTTTTGTTCTATATACCGCTAACTACTATGCCAATATTTCCATTTCTCTTCACACTTTGTTTCAGTATTAACACCATGCGGCATGGGGTAACCCAACAGATCGCTATAAAAATGAATATGAAAAACACTTAAGCGCAAGCTGCCCTATTGCTAGTGATAACATGAAACATTTCGTCTATTTTGCTAAAGACAGACAAGCCATTAAATCTCATCCTTTACTCAACAAACCTCGTTTTGTAGGCGCACAAATCATGTATTCATGGTCTGACTTAGAACCTCAAAAAGACGTTTAAGATTTCTCTATCATTTTTGATGATTATGAATACCTAAAAAAGCACGGTAAAAAACTGTTTATTCAACTTCAAGATGCAACCTTCTATTCTGAAAATAAAGCCGTACCTAAATACCTTCTCACTATTAGTGCAAGCATTAGGACGCCAGTTTGACGAAAAATGGAAGGGATAAACTTACAAAAAACCGCTATTGGTGTATCAGTAAAAACCGATCCAAGCTTTAATGAAAAAGACTATATAACAGGTATCAAAGCAAACATGCTGACCTTGAAACAGACGTTTCCTTCCTCAACAACCATGCAATATGCCAACTTTGTTAACGGTGAATGGCTTCCTTGGGAAGACAAAGGTTACCTGAAAAGTATTTATCGATATGGCGAAAAAATGGGTGTGGGATTAGGTGCACCTGATCTCATGGTTAAGCGTCGAGGACAATTAAACCATGCTTTAGCTATGATGCATGAAAATAAGTATTCCGTCCCTTTAGGGATTGCCATTCAAGACGGTAATTACATAGGGCAAACAAACACAACTGCAGTAGTTGAAAAACGAAACAACATCGCACCGATGCTGCACTCATTTAGTCAGCACTTCCTAAAAGTAAAATACATGTTCTGGGGATACCAAGAACCCTACTTTACAGAAGATGTTGTTACTTGCTTAAACGCTTAACTTAACACATCAGGTTAACAGCAAAGCCAGCATTTATTGCTGGCTTTGTTAACTTAAAACGAACATATAAATTATTGCACAGACTAATAATAAATAAGTAATAATTCGATAAATAATAACTTTAATAATAATTTATTGTTATTGTATATGATCTTAAAAACCGTCCAAACTGAGGTCCGGTATCATTACGGGGATTAAAATCCTTAATCGGCTTTACTATTATTTGATACTTTAAATGATTAAGCTCATATAAATTATCATTATATATATGACCAAACTGAATTGGATCAAACCCATTACGATAAAAATGAACATCAACTGCATCACGGTTAATTTCATCAAATACTTCATTTGGCGTCATTGTATATGTCGCATACATCGTATTCGGTTCAGGAGAAATTCCTGCTTGTCCAGTACTAATATCACTATGTGTACACTGTAGAGCAGCATCTAGATCTCGCATACTTGAAGTCTCACCGGGAGTCATATCACCAACATCATTATTCAATTCACTATCAACAAA
Source organism: Photobacterium sp. GB-36 (assembly GCF_003026135.1). NCBI lineage: Bacteria > Pseudomonadati > Pseudomonadota > Gammaproteobacteria > Vibrionales > Vibrionaceae > Photobacterium > Photobacterium sp. GB-36. The sequence continues at coordinate 45,014 of NZ_PYNY01000027.1, forward strand.
TCCACATGTATTTTGAACAATATGTAACTGTATATAATCTGTATCAATTATTGAGGTATTATTATTTGTCGTTCTTTTGGTATGTATCGGAATACTATAAATTGTACTTACAGGACTGATAGGAACTTCAAATTGAATCTTGGTTAATTTAATATCGTAACTTGCTTTATAACCATCAAGCCTTCCATTACCTGTTTTAAAACTAAAACCAGCTCGAACATTGTTTTCGACATTTTTTTGTATCATAATCACAATTATTTATATTTCCCCAACTCTACCCCTTTCGCTTAATTCTCATACGGTTATATGTATTCACAATTGTTGCTTGGATATCTTTAAATTTATATGTTTGCACACCTAGTTATGCTCTCTAGCTAAAGATAGGCCATTCCAAACATGATTCTTACCAGTATCAAACTCACCGTTATAACCATCAAGATTGACATCAACAATAACAGTACGTCCCGGATTTACATAAATATGTTGCTCATTAGCCTGTGAAAAAGAAGAAATTAAAGATAAACACAGAATCCTTTTATTCATTAATTAATACCAATATAAATATAGCGTTTTAAAGATTAAATTTTATTAAAATATTCTAATATTAAAAATATAAGATAATTTAACAATCTCGATATACAACAACCACAGTTTATATTGTAATAAAAAACTAATATAGAGAATAACAAGATACCATTCAATTCCAAAAAGGAAACAGACTATCTTTATCATTAAAATAACTATAAAGATGAATACTTTACTTATTGATAAAAAAAGGCTTAAGCTATTAAAATATAGCTTAAGCCTTTTTAAAACCAATATCATGATTAAAAATAATCAATTATTACATTATATGATCGAGTAAAAGCACCAAACTGAGCAGCCGTGTTATCATGAGGATCAAATTCATCAATTGGACTTGGTATAACTTGATATTCCAAGTTGTTTAATTCAAATATATCATCATATACTTGACCTAAATTAACACGAACATTATTCGGTCTAAATAAGAACACATTTACAGCCTTGTCATTAAAATTACTCGCTATATTCTCTTCAATACGATAATTTGCCAACATTGTATTTTCCGTATTCGATAAGCCAGCATTAACAGCGGTTCCAACTTCATTATTTTCAGAAATACAGGTTAAATCAAGGTCCACTGGAGTTCTCGGTCCATCGATACCGGGTGTAATATCGCCAACATTAATATCTATATCAGCGTTATTAGCTCCAAACGTACAGGTATTTTGTATAATATGTACAGTGATTCTATCAGCAGTGCCGACATTAATAGGTCTATCAGCATTATTTCTTTGCACTCGATGGAAAATAGAAAATCTTTCTTGTTGAGTGGTAGCATTAGCGGGTACAACTATACGTACCTGATTTACTCTAGTTCGAAGGTTAACTCTCCAATTATTGCGCAAAACCCGATTTCTGAGGTGAAACCCCAAACGTTGACTTCCTCCTCCACAAAATCTATGCAATATATTACCCGCTAAATTATGGCCAGGAAACGCACCAGGAAGTGGATTACCGCCAAGGTTACAATTCCAATTTGTTCCACCACCATTAAATAACAAGCGAAATGTTGATGCAGTTCCTACCATACTAAGAGTTATATTACCTCTAGTTTCAGATCGTGAGTATTCGTCACTAGTACCGACTCGTTCATGAGCCCAAAAGAACTCACTGTTAACTAATTGATTATTTAAAGTAATTCCATCTAGCACAACTGGAACTACAACGTCTCTACCTGGATTAACAAAAACATCAATATCATTAGCATATACATTAAAAGTACTGGTAACAATTAGGAACAACATGATTCCTTTAATTTTAATCATTCTGATAGCCTAATATGTATTCTAAAATTAAAACGTTTAATTAGTATTTAATATCCTAATTTCCCTTGAAAATGACTGACTGTTCCGTAATCATTAATAGCGTCAAATTCAAATTTTGAGATTGTTGCTACATAATTGTTTTTAATAAATACTGAACTTTCAGGTGGAAAAACACCTAACTGCTGTTTCATCTCATTGTTTAGTTTTATTTCTTTACCATTAAATTTAACGTTAACTACTGCTAGATAAAAAGGTGTTGGATTCGTAATTTTTATATTTCCATTAGATTTAACAATTGATAATAATTTCTCAGCATTAGCCCTTTTACCTAAAAGAACTTTAGGTCTATAAATTAGTTTTACTCTTGTTTTTAAAGCTAGTGTTATTCTACTTTTTTTAGACTTATCAACAGGTGGTATTTCTTGTAAATTGAGCCAGTACAGAGATTCATTATTAAGAGATGACGATTTATGTGTATTTAGCAGTCTAACAACTTGTGTTTCACCTTTGTTAAATTTAAAAAAGTTAGGCATAGGGATAAAGTTAACGTTTTTATCTTTTTTATTTTCGTTCTCTATCCATATTTGAGCAGCGTATGTTTTATCTGCTATATTCTCTATCTTAATTTCAACGCTTTTATCGCCTTCATTAACAATATATCTTGTTGCGTTTAATTGTAATGCAGCTAACGAATTGCTACTGTAAAAAAGTATAAATAGCCCAATATGTAAAATATATTTGAATGTCATGAATCAACCTAAGTAAAATACGATTAATAATAAGTTAAAGTAATTCTTAACTTGCTTGTAAACTCCCCTGCATTTAAATCTGTATAATTACCGTTACCCGTGTAAATCAGTGTAGCAGTAACATCATGGATAAATTCTGTTTCATTACCGATAGGAACAGGGTAGTTTTGATCAAATACCAAGTTACTGCCTTCAACTAAGAGTTTTATACCAAGTTCATCTTTACTCGTAGAAAGTATTCCATCAGAACTTCCTAATGTATCAATAGGGTCATATTTGATATTAATGCCGTCAATAATTTCAGGCCTAGCGCAATGAATCACAACTGGCACTGTTTCTGTTATAATACCCGTTATTACCTGCCCCGTATCAACAGTTTCAAAATCAACGGTTTCATCATTATTACTATTAACAGTACAACCTGGACTAATAATATTACCGCTAATATTTACAGTTACTTCAGCTATATGTGCCATTACGTAATTAGATGATAAAAGTAATACTGCAAAAGCAATTTTATTCACACTCATATAAATACCATTTAATAAGTCTTAGTAATTACCCATTGATAATGTATTCTCTACTACTGCCAAAATCATCGAGTGCATAAATTGTAATTTTTGAACTAGATTTAACCTTTATCCCAGATAGATCTATTGAACTTTTTGGAGAAAATAATCCTAATTTTTTATCAACGGATTTATTAAAATGAATCAATTTACCATCCACTATTACTTTACTAATAGCAAAATAATATGATGTTGGGTTAATTATCTTATAACCATGATTCACTTTTTCTATTTTTATTTCTTTTTCTGCTTCCAAACGAGTCTTTTGTAATGATGTTGGTCTGTATATCAACTTCACTTTTGTTTGAAGCGCTATTTGCATAAAGCTATCAGGAGTATCTTTTGGCCGAGGTGGCATTTCAAGAACATTAATAAAAAAGAGTGACTCTTGATCCTTTCTTATATTATTTCCAATCTTTTTTAATCTTATAATTTGTCGACCATTTTTTACTATTTTAAACATTGAAGGAAGCACAATAAAATTAATACTATCCGTATTTATTTCATTCAGACTATCTATCCATACTTGGCCGCCATAGTTAACATCACTATCATTGACAATTTTTACGGTAATATCACCTTGTCCTTCATTATAAATATAACGCGTTTTGTTCATTTTAAGCCCAGCATATACACTGCTAGAAAGTAGCATACAACTTACTAAACAAAATGATATTAAGTAATTTTTCATTAAAACCTCAACATTATTGGCAATATATATCTTTAACTTCATTAAGATCTGGCTTAATTTTCGAAATGTCCACTTTACAAGTTTGAGTATTTGTTTTGATATGTAGGTAATGTGAAGGTGAGTCAAGCGTTGCCATTAACACCCCTTGTGTTGCAATAAAACCAACATAAACATTATCGTCCGTTGTTACCTGTGAACCTAATGGTAATTCAGTTCCATTCTTATCAAACACACGAAGTAAGTATCTTTGCACTTTCTTATAATCAAATTTACGAACAATTATTGCTTTATCAGTCGGAATTACATTATATGACGTTTTATTTAACTCAATATCATGAGATATATCTTTACTATTTAAATTAATACGATTCTGTGTATAAGTTGAAAGCGGAATAATAATGTTTCCAAAGTTATCAGCTTTACGACCGTTAACTTTAGCTTTATCTATCCCTTTTGTATTCACAATTGCTATAGTTTGCGAGCGACGGCTTGAATAAGCAATACCAGCCCCTTCTGCAGCAGCAACTGAGCCCGAGATAGATCCGCCAACAGACGTTGAGTTATTACTCGTTGAAGCATTAAAACCGATAGCAACAGGATTCAAGTTGGCATTTGTACTAAATGACGCAGAACGTTCAGACTTCGAAGCACTTGCACTTACAGAATGAGAAATATTATCACTGCTGTTGAATGACGTATTGGTACTAACGGTAGTCCCAGATGTTTTAGAATAAGTCACTGATGAATTAGTGAATATATCTCGTTCTTTATAAGATAATGGAATACTTAAACTTAGAGTCGTTGAATAGTCCTCACCAAGAGATTCAGACGATGTTATTGAACCACTAATACTTGCAGTCACACCATTCTCAAATGCTGTTGAGAATGATACGTTGCCACCATATTCGCTAGCGATTATCCCTCGATAATTACTGTACCAGCCAGAAGCAGATAGATATGAATGATCAAAACTATGCGTAAGAATTGTTTCAAATCGATTTCTTAATGACTCACTGCCATACTCATCATAAGAATCAGGATCAAAGCCATTAAAATCAACATAACCAGTACTGTGGTATTCATACGCTACAAATTGAACATGTGTACGTTCTGTAATATCTTTCACATAACGTAAACTTGTGTTGATCCCTTCTAGACTTCTTTTTTGACTTTTATCCGTTTTGTTATATTCGCTTCTAGAGCCATTGACATTAAAAGAAATTGCACCGAAATAGCTTAAAGGAACTCCAGCTCCTATACCTAAGCTTTGGTACTTATCATGTAAAACCACAGCTGTATTTAACGTTGCATACCTAAACCCACGATCTAAAGAAGCAAATATAAATGGATTTTTAATATAGTTATCAAAATCACCTTTGCGTCCCGTTGCTATATTATAATCGTAGTCACCTTCAGCAAGCAGATTTGGTAACGTTGACATTGGATATATTTTTTTAGTAATTTTTCCAGTGTCACTTTCTACCTCCACAACAATATCTTTACTTCCAATAGGGTTAATATTACTAAAAGAGTAATGACCTGCAGGGATATCACGAGAAAGTAATATATATTTACCTTGCTTAATGGTAATTGTTGAGCTGGAATCAGCAAATCCTTCAATAATCGGTGCATAACCTCTCGTTTTATGAGGTTCCATTGAGCTATCAGAGTATAATGTTAAGCCGACAAAACTAAAATCATTGAGTACAGATGATCGGGTATATGTTTTACCAATAGAGAAAGCACTTTTTATTGGTTTTATCGCTGTTGACACAAGATATTCTGAAGATCTTATACCTGTTTTATTAGTACCACTCGCCTGTGTTGTAAATACCCAGCGATCATAGTTCATCTGTAAATCAAAATTCACAAATGCTGAAGATGTATCTTTACCATGATCCCGATAATAGTGATGACTTGCATTTGCATTGTAATTTAGAATAAAACCATTAGCACCATAGTCCCAGCTATACTCATTATCTTCTAATAAAATAAGTTGTGGTAATTGAAGCGATAAAGATTGCGTAGAAAAATCAAATATAGCTGAAGCTTTCGGTATTTTTTCTAAATTATAGCAATGATCTGTTGGATTGAAAGCGTCGATCATTTTTTCATAATTAATAGGTAGATCTAACGTTTCTAATAAAGTTAATGGCAAACAAATAGATTCTTTATCATCATCTTTTATCACTAAAACATGACGACCATAACTTTTATTATTTAGATAAAAATCAACCAAATATTTTCCAGGAACATTGCTACTTGAATAGTCTAAAAAATCTGATCTTACATTTTTGCCTCCATTCATAAATGAAGTATCAAACTCAGTTTGTGCCAAGCACAAAGAAGAGTTCATAACAGCTAAAATAGTAATCACATTTTTTATATGCATGCGTATCTCCATCGCATTTCAACCACGAATTAAATCCATCTTAATTTGTAATCATTGGTCTCTAATAATTAATAGAGTTCTTGTGATATTATGCTTACTGTAATGTTCACATATAAGTTATTAATAATATAATTACTATTAATAAGAGTAATTGAGAAGTACTTATAAAATACTTATAAAGTACTTCTCCAATTTATTAACGATAGCCGACAACAAATTTAGCTTGCGATTTTACGTTACCAGCTGTCACTGCTGGTTCTGTACTCGCATCATCAGAAGATTTTACCATTTGTGCTTTAAATTGATATCTTGTAGGTGTGTGAATAGCATCAGTACCTGGAGCTATTTTCTCAAAATGAACACGTGAATCAGTTGATGTAATTTGAGTGCCATCGTCTCCTTTCATTAATCTTACGGCAACTTTTTGTGCTTTTGATGCATTTGGCGCCAAATTAGCCAAGTTATTATCAGCATCCCATCCATTAACAGGTACCCAAAGAACTGTCACATCATGAGCTGCAGTGAAACAATCAGAACCATCATTTTTTTTTGCTGAAACAATATCAAAAACGACTTCTTCGGCATTACCAGCTTCTACTTCATCAACAGTAGCTGTCTTTAAATTCACAACGTTAGAAGCATTCGTTGTACCAGCACTGTCTTGAATAACAAAATTACATGTTGCTTTCGTTACTTCTCCTTGAAATATAACATCACCTTGATTTGCCAAAGCTGATACTGAAAAAAAAGCAGTAGATAGTAAGATAGTAGAAGCTAATGTAGTCTTTTTATCCATTTTCATATTATATCCTTATCAATATTCGTTGTTCAAAAATGCATTTAAAGTATTACCTTTAAATATTTCATTTTTCACATTAAATTTATTTCCAATAAAATAAATTAGTTAACACCAGCGTGTTTAATTAAAATAAAAGCGATCAATTAACATAAGAGCGATTAATTAACACCAGAGCGATTAATTAACACCAGAGCGATTAATTAACACCAGAGCGATTAATTAACACCAGAGCGATTAATTAACACCAGAGCGATTAATTAACACCAGAGCGATTAATTAACACCAGAGCGATTAATTAACACCAGAGCGATTAATTAACACCAGAGCGATTAATTAACACCAGAGCGATTAATTAACA
>NZ_PYNY01000028.1:0-49979 GCF_003026135.1 Photobacterium sp. GB-36
TGTTGGCTACGTAGCTCAGTTGGTTAGAGCACATCACTCATAATGATGGGGTCACAGGTTCGAATCCCGTCGTAGCCACCATTTATTCTTTAAATCAGCTTTTTACCAATTACTGATTTAAATTATACAACTAGAGACAACAGTTATTTATAACTGACAATATGCGGAAGTGGCGGAATTGGTAGACGCACCAGATTTAGGTTCTGGCGCCGCAAGGTGTGAGAGTTCAAGTCTCTCCTTCCGCACCATTCTCTCTAGTTTGTGAAAAGTCTTGTGTGAACAAGCGCTGTAGGTCTATCGCCAAGCGGTAAGGCAGCGGCTTTTGATGCCGCCATTCCCTGGTTCGAATCCAGGTAGACCTGCCATTATTTAAGATTGATTGTCTCGACGATTAATCATGCGGAAGTGGCGGAATTGGTAGACGCACCAGATTTAGGTTCTGGCGCCGCAAGGTGTGAGAGTTCAAGTCTCTCCTTCCGCACCATACACTAGAAACCCACTCTTTGAGTGGGTTTTCTTTTATCTAGCGATATATTATTAGATAAAGAAAAAGCCGATAGATCATGTCTCTCGGCTTTCTGCATTTCGTTATAAAAATAGCAAAATCTTTAACTAAAGACCCATCGCGTATTTCAATACTTGTTTTTTAATGCCGCCAGCCCCATCAGCTAAACGAAGTCCTGCATTACGAATAAACTTTAATGGCGTGATGTTATTACTAAATGTCACATAGAAAAAATCCATCCCTGTTTGCATTATAAGGTTATCAGGACGACGACGACGTTGGTACTTATCAAGTACCGAACTTTCCGCCCAATGCTCACCTGCCGCTTCTATTTCTTGAAGTAAAACATCAACATCTTTAAAGCCAAGATTCACACCTTGGCCTGCTAATGGATTAATCGTATGAGCAGCATCACCTAATAAAACGACATTTGGCTTGTAATAGGTTTGTGCGTGACGACGCGTTAATGGAAAAGATCCATGATCAACCACACTGAACTCACCAAGCTCTTCAGGAAAAACGGCAGAGATCTCTGCATGCAACTGTTCGGTAGTCATATGTGATAGGCGTCGAATACGTTCAGGGCTGTCATACCATACTAATGAACCTTGATGTCCTGGCAACGGTAAGAATGAACGAGGGCCTGCTGGCGTAAACTGCTGCCAAGTAATATCTTGTTGCGGCAATGCTGTTTCTATATTAATGAGCATGCAGTGTTGACGGTAATCCCACGCAGTAATACCAATACCGGCTTGTTGGCGTACTTGAGAATTAGCACCATCGGCACCAATTAATAATCGACACTGTAGCTGTTGAGTATTTTCTAGCTCAACGATATAGCCATTTTCAATCGATGTTGTTGAAACCATTTTTGATGGGCAATATAACGTCAAGTTCTCGATATTGTCGAATTGCTGCCAAAGCGCAAGTTGCAACAGGCGATTTTCAACAATATAGCCTAGTTGATCTAATCCCATATCATCAGCATTAAAGCGTGTACGACATTCTGGATTTTCCCATGTTTCCAATCGTTTAAAAGGACACAAACGCATGTTGAGCACCTCATTCCATGCGCCTAACCGATCTAATAATGCAACGGAATGAGGAGAAATTGCGGAAACACGTAAATCCATCGGTTGTGTGTTTGCAAAAGGTCGAGGGGCAAAGCCTTCTAATACAGCAACATCTAAACCTAACTTCGCTAAGCCAAGCGCGGTTGCAGCCCCAACCATACCGCCACCCGCAACGATGACATCATACTGCTTCATTATTTACCTACCTATTACGTTCAGGCTCATTATTTGGTTATAATCCAATAAACCATCATAGTAACTCGAATTGTATAAAAAATTTTAATATATAAGGAATGTCACTAAGATAAACATTCTTTTATTGTGCAATCACTTTGATAATCAGGAAACAGTCTTACCATGCTAAAACGTTTTTTTACTAAATTTCTTTTATTTGTACTTTTGTTTCCTATATTTCTCGTGATTATTTTTAAGTTTATTAATCCACCATTTTGGGGATGGGAGATTAGCCGAACACTATTTCCACCTCAAGGTTACCCTGCGCACACTCAACATCAGTGGGTTAATTTAGATGAAATATCAAAAAATATGCAGTTAGCGGTGATTGCTTCAGAAGATCAAACCTTTCCTGAGCATCACGGCATTGACATACAAGCGACACTGTCAGTGTTAAGACACGAAGGTAAAAATGGGCCTGTACGTGGAGCCAGTACGATTAGCCAGCAAGCGGCTAAAAATATGTTTCTATTCCCAATTCACTCATATATTCGTAAAGGTATCGAATTATACTTCTCTTTATTGATGGAAATAGTTTGGGGAAAAGAACGTATTCTTGAAGTTTACCTAAATATTATTGAATTCGGTCCTGGTATTTATGGTGTAGAAGCAGCAAGTGAACACTTTTTCCATATACCTGCCAGCCAACTAAGTATCCAACAGGCTGCACAGCTTGCTGCGGTATTACCAAACCCATATAAGATAAAAGCATCACCAATGAGTAATTACGTCTATCAACGTACTCTATGGATCCGCCGTCAAATGCACCAACTTGGTATGGTAACGCTCGATAAAGTCTATAATGAACAATCACTTTTTAAATCATTCCATCTTTACCCATAGCTTGGAATAAACCCACAATTTATTCAGGGTGGTGATGTTCTGGTCAGAGCGAGTTTAAAGCAGTACAATACGCGGCTTGCTACAGGCGATGACTATCATGTCCCCTGTCAGCCCGTAATCTGAATGTAATGAAATCAACACTACGAGCGAAGAGTTAGAGATGGCGAAGAAACTGCTGATCAAAACCTGGGGCTGCCAGATGAACGAATACGATTCATCAAAAATGGCAGATCTTCTTAATGCAGCTAATGGCTTTGAGTTAACCGATATCCCAGAAGAAGCAGATGTTGTGCTACTTAACACCTGCTCGATCCGTGAGAAGGCACAAGAGAAAGTTTTCCATCAGCTAGGGCGTTGGAAAAAATTAAAAGATAATAAGCCAGATCTTGTGATCGGTGTCGGTGGTTGTGTAGCCACGCAAGAAGGTGACTCGATTCGTAAACGTGCACCGTATGTTGACGTAATCTTTGGTCCGCAAACACTGCACCGTTTGCCAGAGATGATTAAGCGTTCACAATCAAATGAAAAAACCGTTATGGATATCTCCTTCCCTGAAGTTGAGAAATTCGATAGCTTGCCTGAGCCTCGTGCTGAAGGCGCAACAGCATTTGTATCTATTATGGAAGGTTGTTCTAAATACTGTACTTACTGCGTAGTACCTTATACTCGCGGTGAAGAAGTGAGCCGTCCACTAGATGATGTACTGTTTGAAATTGCACAACTTGCAGAACAAGGCGTTCGTGAAGTCAATCTACTTGGACAAAACGTAAATGCTTATCGTGGTCCAATGCACGATGGAGAACTAGCAAGCTTTGCCGAGTTACTGCGTTTAGTCGCTGCGATTGATGGTATTGACCGTATTCGTTACACAACTAGTCATCCTATTGAGTTTACTGATGACATTATTGATGTGTACAAAGATACACCAGAATTAGTGAACTACTTACACCTACCAGTACAAAGTGGTTCAGATCGTATTCTGACGATGATGAAACGCCCTCATACGGCAATAGAGTACAAATCTAAGATTCGTAAATTGCGTAAAGTTCGCCCAGATATCACAATGAGCTCAGACTTTATCGTCGCGTTCCCTGGTGAAACGGATCAAGATTTCGAAGATACGATGAAGTTAATTCGTGAAATCGACTTTGATATTAGTTACAGCTTTATCTTCTCTCCACGTCCAGGTACACCAGCAGCTGATTACCCTTGTGATTTGTCTGAAGAAGTGAAGAAAGAACGTTTATACGCACTACAGCAACAGCTAAACAGCCAAGCAATGCGACATGCGCGTCAAATGTTAGGTACAGAACAACGTATCCTTGTTGAAGGTCCTTCACGTAAAAACGTGATGGAACTGCGTGGCCGTACTGAAAACAACCGAATCGTAAACTTTGAAGGTTCTGCTGATTTAATTGGTCAATTCGTCGATGTGAAAATTGTTGATGTATTTACCAACTCCCTACGTGGCGAATTAGTACGTACTGAAGCAGAAATGGATCTACGTGTTGCAATGTCACCATCTGAAATGATGGCAAAAACACGTAAAGAAAATGAATTGGGTGTAGGCGTATTTACACCAGAGTAAACCGTTAGCTCTTGCTCTACATTGGTAGGCATGTACGTTTTACCTGAGTACGTCTCCTGCCCTGAACCTATGGCCGTCATCATGGCGGCCTTAATGAGAGGCAAACCTTGAGCAAAATAATTACTGTAGAATTTCAACTAGAGCCGGCTGATAACCAACGTTTATCTAGTCTTTGTGGCCCTTTCGACGATAATATCAAACAATTAGAACGTCGATTAGGGGTTGAAATTAATCACCGTAGCAATAACTTTAGCGTAGTTGGAAAAAACTATTCCGTAGAGGCTGCGACAAATATCATCAAAGATCTCTACGTTGATACGGCGCCAGTTCGTAACGTTATTCCTGATATCGAACCAGATCAAATCCACCTTGCGATCAAAGAATCTGGCATATTAGAGCAAACAACAGAATCTTCTATCCCATACGGTAAAGAAATTCACATCAAAACCAAAAAAGGTGTAATTAAACCGCGTACCCCTAACCAAGCGCAATATATTGCCAATATGGTGACGCATGATATAACCTTTGGTATTGGTCCAGCAGGTACAGGTAAAACCTACCTTGCCGTTGCCGCTGCCGTTGATGCATTAGAACGTCAAGAGATCCGACGTATTCTATTAACACGTCCAGCAGTAGAAGCTGGGGAAAAGTTAGGTTTCCTTCCTGGCGATCTAAGCCAAAAAGTCGACCCTTACTTACGTCCTCTCTATGATGCGCTATTTGAAATGTTAGGTTTCGAGCGTGTAGAAAAATTAATTGAACGAAATGTGATTGAAGTTGCCCCATTAGCATATATGCGTGGACGTACCCTTAATGATGCATTTATTATTCTAGATGAAAGCCAAAACACTACAGTGGAGCAGATGAAAATGTTCCTTACTCGTATTGGCTTTAATTCTCGTGCCGTGATCACAGGTGATGTGACGCAAATTGACCTACCTCGTGGTGCACGTTCAGGGCTACGTCATGCTATTGAAGTATTGTCTGAAGTTGATGAGATCAGCTTTAATTTCTTCTTAGCCGATGATGTCGTTCGACATCCTGTGGTAGCACGTATTGTTCAAGCTTACGAAGTATGGGAAAGCGAAGACCAAAAACAACGTAAGCTTGCAGAGCAACGCCGTCGAGCAGAGCAGGAAGCAAAAGAAGCGGCATTAGTTGCCGTCGCTACTGCGGCAAAGATAGAATCAGAAAAGAGTAATTAATGGCTATTTACCTCGATTTACAACACGCCACTGAGAGTCTGGACGGGTTACCGACAGAAGCGGAGTTTCAACAGTGGTTAAATACAGCCGTTATCCCTTTTCAAGCTGATGCAGAAGTCACGATCCGTTTAGTTGATGAAAAAGAGAGCCATGCACTAAATCTCGAGTATCGTGGTAAAGATCGTCCAACAAATGTGTTATCTTTCCCATTTGAAGCGCCTCCTGGCATGGAATTGGAACTGCTTGGCGATTTAATTATTTGTCGTCAAGTTGTAGAAAAAGAAGCCGTTGAACAAAATAAGCCCCTAAAAGCACACTGGGCACATATGGTTGTACATGGCAGTCTCCATCTGCTAGGTTATGATCATATTGAAGATGAAGAAGCTGAAGAAATGGAAAATTTGGAAACAGAGATCATGCAAAACATGGGATTTGTTGACCCTTATATTTCTGAGAAGCTGTAATCATTTATATCGCGATTCATCCAACGATGAATCGCATTTCCGTGGCATCGTCCACTTAGCTGACAAGCTATTTGCTGAAAGTAAATAATGAACGAAGATAACTCTCCAACATCTGAAGGTCCGAGTAGAAAGTCCTTCTTTGAACGTATTGGCCAACTATTTCAAGGTGATCCACAAAACCGTGAAGAATTGGTTGAAGTTTTTCGAGATTCAGAAGAAAACGATCTAATCGACCATGACACTCGCGATATGCTTGAGGGTGTTATGGAAATTTCTGAAATGCGTGTTCGTGACATCATGATCCCACGTTCGCAAATGATCACGATTGAACGTTCTCAGAAGTTAGAAGATCTGATTGATTTAATTGTTGAAGCCCAACACTCTCGTTACCCTGTTATCAGTGATGATAAAGACCACGTAGAAGGTATCTTACTTGCTAAAGATCTCCTGCGTTATCTGCTTCCTGATAGCGAGCCTTTTGATATGGATAAAGTGCTGCGTCCCGCCGTTGTGGTGCCGGAAAGTAAGCGCGTTGACCGACTATTAAAAGAGTTCCGTGAAGAACGTTACCACATGGCTATTGTGGTTGATGAGTTTGGTGGTGTTTCAGGCGTTATCACCATTGAAGATATTCTTGAACAAATCGTTGGCGAAATTGAAGATGAATTCGATGACGAGGAAGAGCAAGATGTCCGTCAGTTAAGTAAACATACTTTTGCGGTAAAAGCACTGACAACCATTGAAGATTTCAATGAACTATTCCAAACCTCATTCTGTGATGAAGAAGTCGATACTGTCGGCGGACTTGTGATGATGAACTTTGGTCACCTACCAACACGTGGTGAAGTTGTTGAAGTTAATGGTTACTCGTTTAAAGTGACTTCTGCCGATAACCGTCGTGTTATCCAGTTACAAGTAACGGTACCTGACGAAGCATTTCAACCGACTATTACTTCTTAAAGAATGACAAAAAAATCATTATTATCGTGGGGACAGCTGCTTGCAGCTGTACCTGCGGGTGCAATTGCAACACTTTCTTTTGCACCTTATAACTACTGGCTTCTCGCGCCATTATCTCTCATCGCTTTTTTCTTTTTACTCCAACATAAAACAGCCAAACGTTCAGCCCTAATCGGTTTTCTTTACGGTTTAGGTATGTTTGGTACTGGCATCAGCTGGGTACACGTGAGTATAGATAACTTTGGTGGTATGCCAAAGATTGCAAGTGTATTCTTAATGACACTGCTGATCAGCTACTTAGCACTATACCCTGCGTTATATGGCTATCTCTACAATCGCTTTAATCGTACTCGCCCTTTCCACCAGCTACTGTTAACAGGCCCTGTGATCTGGTTAATTTTAGACTGGATACGTGGTTGGCTATTTACCGGCTTCCCATGGTTATGGATGGGTTATAGCCAAATTGATACTCCCTTGGCTGCTATTGCGCCAATCTTCGGCGTTGAAGGTATTACCCTTGCCTTAGTGCTTATTTCCGGTGCGATTGTTGCTGCGATAACCTACCGTAATTGGAAACCATTACTGATCCCTATTGTCATTATTGGTTTGTCTTTATGGGCAGGAAAAGCACAATGGGTGAAACCTGATCATAAACACAGCGTGTCTGTCGCTTTAATTCAAGGCAATATTCCTCAAGACCAAAAATGGCTACCGAGCCAACGTTGGCCAACCTTGATGAAATATATGGATCTCACCCGTGAAAACTGGGGATCCGACCTTATTATTTGGCCTGAAGCTGCAATCCCTGCACTCGAAGCACATATTCCTGTTTTTTTACAAGGCTTAGATAATGCAGCCCGTGCCCATAACAGTACAGTGATCACCGGTATTCTTGATCAAAAACCTGATGGTCAGTTCTTCAATAATATCTTAACTCTCGGTGTGGATGCTGATGGTCCGTATAACTACGACACAGCAACACGATACAGTAAGCATCACTTACTCCCATTTGGTGAGTTTGTGCCGTTTGGCAATTTATTGCGCCCTATTGCACCGTTGTTTAACTTGCCAATGTCATCATTTAGTCGTGGTGCTTATATACAACCGAATATTCAAGCCCATGGCTATTCAATAGCACCTGCATTATGTTATGAAGTGGCATTTAGTGAGCAAATGCGTGAGAACATAACCAAGCACACGGAAATGCTACTAACGCTTTCTAATGACGCATGGTTTGGTCACTCTATTGGTCCTTTCCAACATATGGAAATAGCCCAAATGCGCGCATTAGAATTGGGGAAACCACTCTTACGTGCAACTAATACAGGTATTACAGCGGTCGTTGATTATAAGGGGATGATCACTAAAAAATTACCTCAGTTTGTCACTGGAGTACTAAAAGCAACGGTGATCCCAACGATAGGTATGACACCTTATACTACCATGGGTAGTTGGCCTTTATATTTCTATAGCTTCTGGGCTTTCGCGTTATCTTGGATCCTTATCCGCCGTCAACGTGGACATTTCCGTGACACAAGGCAATTAGAAACAGAATAAGATACTCAAAAAGGTGAAGCTTTAAACTTCACCTTTTTTTTCAGCTCATGGTATGTTGAGTTGAATAACAAAATAAATATAGAAAGAACACTTAATAATGAGAACCTATGATTCGTAAGGCTTCCCTTGGTACTTACGCAACCCACAAGGATCGGATAATGAAAGCGATACATAAACTATTTGTAACCTTATGTGCCTGTGCCGTAATGCTGAGTTCAACGTCTGTGTTTGCACAAGATAGCGATACAAAAATCGCATTAGATCATTTTTACCAATCACCGCAAACACAACCTTTCTTTAACTCAGCCTATGGCTATGCGGTTTTTCCATCTGTCGGTAAAGGTGGCTTCTGGGTTGGTGGTGCTTATGGTAAGGGCGTTGTCTTTAAAGCGAATAAAGCCACTGGATTTGCAAAACTATTTCAAGTTTCTATTGGCTTACAATTCGGGGGGCAAGCTTACAGCGAGATTCTGTTTTTCCAAGACAAACGTGCTTATGACAATTTCGTCAGCGGCAGCTTTGAGCTAGATGCCCAAGCATCAGCAGTAGCCATAGATGAAGGCGCATCTGCAAAAGCGGGAACCGCGGGTGCCGGTGCTGGCTCTAATGGTAACTATGCAACAAAAAGTTACATCAATGGCGTAGCCATTTTCACCAAAACGAAAGGCGGTGCCATGGTTGAAGCATCACTGGCTGGACAAAAGTTCACTTTCGAGCCAATGACAGAAGCAACGCGAAAAGTAAAAGGTTACGATAACGATGTTCCCCAAGGGCTTCAGCAGCCAGCAAAACAGAAACAGCAAAAACCAGCAGCAACGTTAACTCAACCCCAAGATGATTCTGCTGTTGTGGTTGATACTATCGAGCGCCCTGACGATTTTTAACGCCTAAGCGTCATGACTTATTCTAAAATAAAAAACGCAGCCTATTCGCTGCGTTTTTATTTTTTGCATTAATCCCCTATACGAAGATTAAGGCTCTAAAGGCTGACGATTAAACTCTACGCAACCGCACTTAATGCATGGCTCAATACGAGTCACATGCGTAATGGTTTGTTGATGACCACATTTTTCACAAACTAAATGTCCAAGTCCAACCAGCTCACCTGCGCGATACACTCCTTTATGTTTAATATCATCCATCACCTCAATCCACTCTAATTGTGTTTTGTCTGTGATCTCAGCAAGGTGTCGCCATACTGTTTCACTTACTAACTTATAGAATGGACTTTCTTTAAACGGTTCAGGGCTATTTTTCACTTCATCACTGAATGTTTTTAAATCACTTTTTAAATATGCTTCGATCAGTGCAAGTTCATCTTTGGTCATATCGCTGGCGGCTTTACCATACAGTTCAGTCGTCTCAATAAACTTCTTAAGCTCGTGTGGGCTATTCTTTAATGTCTCTGTTACTTTTTCTAATAGTGCTTCGTAATGTGCTTTTTGCTGAGTCATGATGTTTCTCCTTAGCCTATATTGACTAAAAGCGTGCTGAAATACCGCCAAATAGAAGATTAAAGGTACCGAATTGCCTTCAGCTATTGTTGACACCTTTACCTTTGGTTATTCTATGTCGATTAATTTTAATGTGTTTATATTAAACTCACAAAATCCCGGATGTCATCGATGCAAGAACAATATCGTCCACAGGACATTGAACAAAAAGTTCAAGAACATTGGGACAACAAAAAAACATTTGTTGTTAGTGAAGACCCTAATAAAGAAAAATTCTATTGTCTGTCCATGTTCCCGTACCCTAGTGGTCGACTGCACATGGGTCACGTGCGTAACTACACTATCGGTGATGTTATCTCTCGCTACCAGCGCTTACAAGGTAAAAATGTAATGCAGCCAATCGGCTGGGATGCATTTGGTCTACCTGCTGAAAATGCGGCAGTAAAAAATAAGACAGCCCCTGCACCATGGACTTACGAAAACATTGAGTACATGAAAAACCAGCTTAAGCTATTAGGCTTTGGTTATGATTGGAACCGTGAATTCGCAACGTGTACGCCAGAGTACTACCGTTGGGAACAAGAGTTTTTCACTAAGCTTTACAATAAAGGCCTAGTTTATAAGAAGACTTCATCTGTTAACTGGTGTCCTAACGACCAAACTGTACTTGCTAACGAGCAGGTTGAAGATGGTTGTTGTTGGCGTTGTGATACACCTGTTGAGCAAAAAGAGATCCCACAATGGTTCATTAAGATCACTGAGTACGCGCAAGAGCTACTTGACGATCTTGACAACCTTGATGGCTGGCCTGAAATGGTTAAAACCATGCAGCGCAACTGGATTGGTCGCTCTGAAGGTGTTGAACTAACATTTAACGTTAAAGGTCAAGACGATCTAGAAGTTTATACTACCCGTCCTGATACCCTTATGGGGGTTACATTTGTCAGCATTGCTGCAGGCCACCCGCTTGCTGCAAAAGCGGCTGAAAATAACCCTGCGCTTGCCGATTTCATTCACGAATGCCGCAATAACAAAGTAGCAGAAGCCGATCTTGCAACGATGGAAAAGAAAGGCATGGATACAGGCTTAACAGCTATCCACCCACTAGATGGTCGTGAAGTACCAGTTTACGTTGCAAACTTTGTACTGATGGATTACGGCACAGGTGCGGTAATGGCAGTACCTGCGCATGATCAGCGTGACTTTGAATTTGCAACAAAATACAACATCGACATCATGGCGGTTATCAAGCCTGAAGATGGTAGCGATGCTGACATTTCTGAGGCGGCATACACAGAAAAAGGTGTACTGTTTAATTCAGGTGAATTCGATGGCCTTAACTTCCAACAAGCGTTCGATGCAATTGCAACGAAACTTGAAGCTGAAGGCAAAGGCAAAAAGACAGTTAACTTCCGTCTACGTGACTGGGGCGTTTCTCGTCAACGTTACTGGGGTGCGCCAATCCCAATGGTCACAACTGAAGATGGCGAAGTTCACCCAGTACCTGCAGATCAACTACCCGTGATCTTGCCTGAAGATGTGGTAATGGATGGCGTAACGAGCCCAATCAAAGCGGATAAAGAGTGGGCAAAAACTACCTTTAACGGTGAACCAGCACTTCGTGAAACAGATACATTCGATACTTTCATGGAATCGTCTTGGTACTACGCGCGTTACTGTTCGCCACAAGCTGACGATATTCTAGATCCAGAAAAAGCGAACTACTGGCTACCTGTTGATCAATACATCGGTGGTATTGAACACGCATGTATGCACCTGCTGTACTCTCGCTTCTTCCACAAATTGCTACGTGATGCAGGCTACGTAACATCTGACGAACCATTCAAGCAACTACTATGTCAAGGCATGGTACTGGCTGACGCATTCTTCTATACCACAGAGAAAGGCGGTAAAGAGTGGGTTGCACCAACAGATGTAACTGTTGAACGTGACGGTAAAGGTCGCATCACGTCTGCTGTTGACTCTCAAGGTCACAACGTTGAACACTCTGGCATGATCAAAATGTCTAAGTCTAAGAACAACGGTATCGACCCTCAAGAAATGGTAGATAAGTACGGTGCTGATACCGTTCGTCTATTCATGATGTTTGCATCACCTGCCGACATGACACTTGAATGGCAAGAATCAGGCGTTGAAGGCGCTAACCGTTTCCTTAAGCGTGTTTGGAAACTCGTACGTGAACATACAACGAAAGGCGCAGCTGAAGCAGTTGATACAGCAGCACTAACTGCAGATCAAAAAGCACTTCGTCGTGATATTCACAAAACTATTGCAAAAGTAAGTGATGATATTGGTCGTCGTCAGACATTCAACACTGCAATTGCTGCTATCATGGAGCTGATGAATAAGCTGGCTAAAGCCTCTCAAGAATCAGTTCAAGATCGCGCAATTCTTGATGAAGCACTAAAAGCAATTGTTACTATGCTTTACCCTATCACGCCACATATCTGTTTCGAAATGTGGGCGGCACTGGGCGAAACTGATATTGATAATGCACTATGGCCACAAGCTGACGAAAAAGCATTAGTTGAAGATGAGAAGCTGATCATTGTTCAAGTTAACGGTAAGCTTCGTGCTAAGTTAACAGTTGCAGCAGATGCAACAAAAGAACAAGTTGAAGAACTTGGTCTAAACGATGAGAACGTCATTAAGTTCACTGATGGTTTAACGATCCGTAAAGTCATTTACGTACCGGGCAAACTGCTTAACATTGTTGCTAGCTAATTAGGTTATTTTCTCTGTTAGTGCATCTAGCAGAGCGAGTAACCCTAAGATCCCCGCTTCTGCGGGGATCTTTATAATAACCGTTCAATTTTATTTTGCGCCTAGCGCACCTTCTTTTACTTCAAGGAGCTGACTTTCGTGAAAAGTTTTTTCTCGGCCAACAGCCTAACTCGACTACTTATCATTACTCTTCTCGCGCTAACAACAGCTTCTTGTGGCTTCCACCTTCGCGGTAATTACATGCTTCCTGACGGTATTGCTAAACTATCATTAACCAGTTTTGACCCTTATGGTCAGCTAACCCGTATGGTTAGATACCAATTTAAACTCCATGGTATTAGCGAAGTTGCACCTGCGAAAAATGTGCCGAACCTAAATATAAACAGTGAGTCTCAAGGTGAGCGCACTTTATCGATTTATCAAAACAACGGTAAAGCGGAATACGATTTAACCTTAACGGTTAATTACTCAGTCACTATCCCTAATCAAGGTCAGCAAACGTATACCACCAAAGTGACTCGTACGTTCCTTGATAACCCATTAACAGCATTAGCGAAGTCTGTTGAGCAAGATGAATTGGTTAACGTTATGCGTGAACAAGCCGCGCAACAAATTATGCGTAAATTAGCGCGTCTAACCGCCGTATTTAATAAGATTGAAGAAGATAAATTAGACTCTCAATTAAAAGAAATTCTTAACGAAGAAGATAAAAAAGAATCTTCAGATGAGACAGGTAAAACGATTATTACAACGTTACCTGCTAAGCAGTCAAATACAGTTATTGAGCATGATAGTCATAACGCGCAATGAGAGTTTATCCTGAACAACTGACGCAGCAACTCAATAAGGGCCTGCGTCAGGCTTACCTTTTATTTGGTAATGAGCCACTACTTAAACAAGAATGTGGTGACAATATTAAGCAACTTGCTCAACAGCAAGGCTTTCTTGAGCGCCACCGTTTTACCATTGATAACCAGTTAGATTGGAATCAAGTTCTCGATTGCTGCCAAGCCATGAGCTTATTCTCAGCCCAGCAAATCATTGAATTAGAATTTCCAGAAACAGGGCTTAATGCTAACCAAGCAAAAGCCTTGTTAGAGATTGTTGCACACTTAAACCCTGACATTCTTTTATTACTGACAGGCCCTTATTTAAATAAGAAGCAAGAAGCGACAAAGTGGTTTAAAGCACTTGATAGCTTAGGCTTATATGTGCCATGTAATACCCCCGACGCTAAACAAATGCCGCGCTTTATTCAAACCCGCTGTCGAATGCTCGGTTTAAAGCCAGATCATGAATCGGTACAAATGCTAGCGCAATGGCATGAAGGTAATTTACTGGCGTTAGCACAAAGCTTACATAAGCTGGTTTTACTTTATCCTGATGGTGAGCTAACCATTATTCGCCTACAAGAAGCATTAAGTCGCCATAATCACTATACCCCTTTCCAATTGGTTGATGCGGTATTAGCAGGACAGGCAAAACGCAGCCAACGCGTGCTTCGTCAATTGCAAGGTGAGGGAGTTGAAGCCACGATCTTATTACGTACCTTGCAACGAGAGTTAACCCAGCTCTATAAGATGCAAGAGATGGGGAAAAAAGGGACACCACTTAATATCATTTTTGAGCAATTTAGAGTGTGGCAAAACCGCCGTGAAATTTATATTGGTGCACTTCATCGCTTACCGTTGTCGCGTTTAGTAAAGATCATTCGGCAATTAACTCAACTTGAAATCCAGGTTAAAACTGATTACGACACCACACCATGGCCAGCCCTTAGTGCCCTGTGTGCCGAAATCTGCGGCTTAGAAACTCACTTACAACACACATAATTCTATATAAATACGGTCTTCAGTCATTGTTGACCGTTTTTTTTATAAAACTAACCTTAAGCGGTCGAAAAATCACCGTCTGAACCATGTCCTTTTATCGCTGTCAGATAAGAGCGTGGTATACTTCCGATCTTATTACGGTCGCAACCTTTTTACCTATCCTAGCCAGTAGTAAAATAGATCATAACGACTAAACATTTATTAAACGCTTATTGAGGGAATCCCTTTGCAAGTTCAAGAACTACACGATTTCATTGTTGATAAAATTGACGACATTAAAGCACAAGACATCGTAACAATTGATGTTCGTGGTAAATCAAGCATCACAGATGTAATGGTTATCTGTACTGGTACTTCAAACCGTCACGTGAGCTCTATTGCTGATCACGTAAACAAAGAATCAAAGTTAATTGACTTCCCTCCATTTGGTATTAGTGGCGAAGAAGAAGGCCAATGGGTGATAGTTGATATGGGTAACGTAATGCTACATATCATGCAAGAAGATGCTCGCCAAGTATACCAACTGGAGAAGCTTTGGAGCTAAGTGAGTCATGAAGCTTCAATTAATTGCTGTTGGCACAAAAATGCCTAAATGGGTTGAGGAAGGCTATAAAGAATATAGCCGCCGTTTCCCTAAAGATATGCCTCTGGAATTGATTGAGATCCCAGCAGGTAAGCGCGGAAAAAATGCAGACATTGCTCGTATCCTTCAAAAAGAAGGTGAAGCGATGTTAGCTGCCGTTGCTAAGGGTAACCGAATTGTTACTCTAGATATTCCTGGCAAACGCTGGGATACCGAGCAACTAGCAGGTCAGCTAGAAGTTTGGAAACTTGATGGTCGCGACGTCTCAATTTTAATTGGCGGACCTGAAGGCCTTTCACCAGCCTGTAAAGCAGCTGCAGAGCAAAGCTGGTCACTATCACCATTAACACTTCCGCACCCGTTAGTGCGTGTCGTTATGGCAGAAAGTTTATACCGTGCATGGAGCATCACGGCTAACCATCCGTACCACAGGGAATAACCATCGATGAGACAAAAGCGAACCCAGATCCGCGACCATCGCGCTGAGTCGGCGCTGTTTTTCCGCCGAGCTCTTGTCTCATTTATTGGAATTATCATTCTGGTCAGTGTCTTATTGTTCAATCTCTTTAATATTCAGGTTGAACAACACCAAGACTATAAGACCCGTTCTAATGACAATCGAATCAAAATTGTTCCTGTCGCACCTAATCGCGGTCTTATTTATGACCGCAACGGTGTGCTTCTGGCTGAAAATCGACCTATCTATAACCTTGAAGTCACCATTGAAAAAGTACCAGACATGGAACAAACCTATGCGGATTTAAAATCAGTATTAGGTCTAACCGATGAAGACATTGAGCAATTTAAAAAAGAGCGTCGCCGTACTCGCCGTTTTAAGTCTGTGCCGATCCTTGAGGGATTAAACGAGCAGCAAGTTGCTTTGTTTGCCGTTAACCAACATAAATTCCCAGGCGTGGAAGTTAAAGCCTATTTAAAACGTTACTATCCATATGGTGATTCGCTCACGCACGTCTTGGGTTATGTCGCGAAAATTAACGATCGTGACCTTAACAAACTCGATAAAGCTGAGAAACTCAGTAACTACAAAGCCACACGCGATATCGGTAAATTGGGTATCGAACGTTATTACGAAGATCTACTACATGGAACTTCAGGCTACCAAGAAGTCGAAGTTAACAGCCGTGGACGTATTATTCGTACCCTTAAGTACGTGCCTCCTATCCCTGGCAAAGATATTGCGTTAAATATTGATCTTCAGCTTCAGCTTTATGTACAAGAACTACTGACTGAACGTAAGATCGATCCTAAAACGGGTGAAGAGATCATTAAACACAAGCGTGGCTCTGTCGTAGTGTTAGATCCAAAAGACGATGCTATTCTCGCCATGGTTTCTAGCCCAAGTTACGATCCCAATTTATTTGTTCGTGGGATTTCCAGTAAAAAATATCGCGAATTATTAAATAATCCTGATCGCCCATTAGTTAACCGTGTCACGCTTGGCATTTATCCACCAGCATCGACGGTAAAACCGTTAATTGCAGTCGCTGCATTAACAGAAGGTGTGATCACGCCAAAAACCACCCGTAACGATCCCGGTTGGTGGCAGATCCCTAACACGACTAGCCGTAAATTCCGTGACTGGCTACGTTGGGGACATGGACGCGTCAACATTTATAAAGCCATTGAAGAGTCAGTAGATACTTACTTTTACCAAGTCGCCTACGATATGGGGATCGATAGACTTTCAACCTGGATGAATAAATTTGGTTATGGCGTCTATACCGGTATCGATATTCACGAAGAAAGTAAGGCCAACATGCCAACACGTGAGTGGAAACAAGCACGCCATAAACGTCCTTGGTATCAAGGGGACACCATTCCTGTCGGAATTGGGCAAGGCTATTGGACAGCAACACCATTACAAATAGCAAAAGCGACATCTGTACTGGTCAATAACGGTGTAGTTCATCGCCCTCATCTTCTAAAAGATGTTATTGACGAAGAAACAGTTAAACCAGCTGAATTTAAAGATTTCCCACCGATAACAGGCGTGACACCTGAAACATGGGAGATTGCTCGTGAAGGTATGCATCGTGTGCTTTATGGCAATCGTGGTACAGCACGTAAAGCATTTTATGATACGCCATATGAAGCGGGCGGAAAGTCAGGCTCAGCACAGGTATTCGGTTTGGCTGAAAACCAAAAATATAATGCTGATGAACTTGAAGAGCGTCTACGTGACCATGCGTTATTTACTGCATTTGCGCCATTTGATAAACCTGAAGTCGTCGTTGCTATGGTATTAGAAAATGCCGGTGGTGGCTCGAGTAATGGTGGGCCAATTGCACGTCAAATTTTTGATCATATGTTAATTAAACCAATCGCTGACAGCGATCTTAAATCAAAGCCTGAACTCACTGCAACACAACCAACAGAGGTACAATAATGAGTATTATGGCGGCAACCGGTACCAAGCGAACGTTAACTGATCGCTTACATATCGATATGCCACTATTACTAGGGATCCTTGCCTTAATGGGATTTGCCCTTATCATCATGTGGAGCGCAAGCGGACAAAACATTGCTATGATGGAACGCCAGGCAATGCGCATGCTGATGTCACTAGGGATCATGGTTTTACTCGCGCAAATTGCACCACGCCATTACGAAGCATGGGCACCTTACCTCTTTGGTATTGGCTTACTGCTGTTATTCAGTGTATTAGCTTTTGGTGAAGTATCAAAAGGTGCTCAACGTTGGTTAAATTTAGGTTTTGTTCGCTTTCAGCCATCAGAACTATTAAAACTCGCTGTACCTTTGATGGTGGCAAGATTCATTGGTAATCGTCCCTTACCGCCATCGATGCGTAATATCTTTGTTGCCTTAGTATTAATCTTCACACCGACCATCTTAATTGCTAAACAACCCGA
Source organism: Photobacterium sp. GB-36 (assembly GCF_003026135.1). Taxonomy (NCBI): domain Bacteria; kingdom Pseudomonadati; phylum Pseudomonadota; class Gammaproteobacteria; order Vibrionales; family Vibrionaceae; genus Photobacterium; species Photobacterium sp. GB-36. The sequence continues at coordinate 17,935 of NZ_PYNY01000028.1, forward strand.
CCTTGGAACCTCCATTTTGGTGGCTGCATCAGGTATCTTTGTTCTGTTTCTGTCAGGAATGAGCTGGAGACTGATTATCGGGGCGTTAGTATTACTCGGTGCGTTTATTCCTGTGTTATGGTTCTTCCTTATGCACGACTACCAGCGAACACGAGTGTTGACTTTGTTTAATCCAGAGTCTGATCCGCTTGGTGCAGGATATCATATTATCCAATCCAAAATCGCGATTGGCTCTGGTGGAATAAGCGGTAAGGGTTGGCTCCATGGTACTCAATCACAGCTTGAATTTGTTCCAGAGCGACATACCGACTTCATTTTTGCTGTAATTGCAGAGGAATGGGGATTAACCGGTGTGATTGGTTTACTAACAATGTACCTGTTCATATTAGGACGCGGTTTATGGTTAGCCAGCCAAGCACAAACTGCATTTGGGCGTATGATGGCTGGTAGTATTGTATTAAGTTTCTTTGTTTATGTTTTTGTAAATATCGGCATGGTAAGTGGCATTCTGCCTGTGGTGGGTGTTCCACTTCCTTTGGTGAGCTACGGCGGCACATCCATGATGACCCTACTAGCTGGCTTCGGTATTTTGATGTCTATCCACACTCACAGAAAAATGTTGTCTAAGGCGACCTAAATGCGTTCACTTTTTTTATTGTTCTTTGTTCTACTTGCAGGATGTAGCTCCGCGCCAGATAAACCTCAACAGGCAGAGACAAAAGCAGATCAAGCCACACCCGGTTTACTGTTTAAACCCAATACTCCAACCAATGATGATCCCAACGCGGGCCGTTATTCATTAAAAGATGACCGTGCACCAAAGGTTGTACCTGATTTTAGTAAAGTGCCGCCAGTGGTACCGCATTATGAACCTTATAGCCGTGGTGGTAATAAAGACTACACATTACGTGGTAAACGCTACCATATTATAAAAAACACCAAAGGTTACACCGAGACAGGCTACGCTTCTTGGTACGGTGAAAAGTTCCACGGACACAAAACCTCTAATGGTGAAACGTACAATATGTTTGCTATGACAGCGGCACATAAAACCTTACCGCTTCCGAGTTTTGTACGCGTAACCAATACCCTTAATGGTAAATCGACCATCGTTCGAGTAAACGACCGTGGTCCATTCCATGACGGCCGTATCATCGATTTAAGCATGGCAGCTGCCGCAAAAATTGGCGTCATTAGTCTTGGCACAGCCCCAGTTAAGATAGAAGTGATAAATGTACCCAAGCCGACAAATAAAAGTACGATGAAGAACTCTCCAATTCCTCATCACTATTTTGTCCAATTAGCGGCGGTAAATAGCTTAGCAAAAGCCGAAGAGATGAAAAAAGAGCTAAAGCGTAACTTCAATACCGATATTGATATCGAAAAAATTGAGAGTCGTGCGGTATATCGTGTGCGCTTAGGCCCCTATATGGATCACCGAGATGCTGAAATACAACTTAGCAAAGTAAAATCTCATCACTATCCAAAAGCATTTATAACCACTGTTAATAGATAATGGGAACCTAATCGACATTTAGGACTCATAACATCGGCTTGTATGTTTACTCGTTTAACGTAATGAACATACAAGCTTTATTTTGTTCACAACAATGAGGTAATCACCAATCTTTGCGCACATTACGTCCGCTTAATGTCAATAATTGGGATTCTCCCCCCATTCAACTGATAGGTAAGGCGTTATCTGCTATAGTGAGCGTCATTTCTTGTCTTAGATAAACTAAAGTTATAATAATCATGAAGAAAACAGCTGCGCTTTTCCGTTCTGTCGCCATCTCAGCCACTTTGCTGGCTTCAGCTACTGTTGCTGCATCACCAGCAGTCGTACCTGAAGCTCCACAAATTGCGGCAAAAGGCTATATCCTCGTCGACTATAACTCAGGTAAAATCCTTGCCGGTCATAATGAATATGAAAAATTAGCGCCTGCTAGTTTGACAAAAATGATGACCAGTTACGTTATCGGTCAAGAAATTAAAAACGGTAACATCTCACCAGATGACACTGTTGTTATCAGTAAAAATGCATGGGCGAAAAATTTCCCAGGCTCATCCAAAATGTTCCTTGAGGTCGGTAAAAGCGTAAAAGTTTCTGACTTAAACCGCGGTATTATCGTAGATTCTGGTAACGATGCCTGTGTCGCAATGGCTGAGCACGTTGCTGGCTCTCAAGAGTCTTTTGTTGATTTAATGAATGGCTGGGCTAAAAATCTTGGCATGAAATCAACACACTTTGCAAATGTTCATGGCCTAGATCGCCCCGATCTATACACAACACCTTACGATCTTTCAATTCTAGCGCGCTCACTCATCCGTGACTTGCCTAATGAATTTAAAATCTACTCAGAAAAATCATTTACTTACAACGGCATCACCCAATACAACCGTAATGGTCTACTTTGGGATAAAAGCATGCACGTTGACGGTCTAAAAACAGGCCATACAGATAACGCAGGTTACAGCCTCGTCAGTACTGCCACAGAAGGCAATATGCGCCTGATCTCTGTTGTGATGGGCACTGCGAGTAAAAACGCTCGCCTTGCTGAGAGCAAAAAGCTACTGAACTTTGGTTTCCGTTTCTACGAAACACTTTCACCAAACAAAAAAGATCAAACCATTGAAACTGAAAAAGTTTGGATGGGTGACACTGACACAGTAAACCTAGGTGTGGCTGAAAACACCTACGTAACATTACCTCGTAGCCAAGCTAAAGATCTGAAAGCTAGCTTTGTGCTAACTAAAGAGCTAAAGGCGCCAATCACCAAAGGTGAAGTCGTCGGTAAATTAACTTACCGTGTTGGCGATCAAGACGTTGCTGAATACCCTCTTGTGGCATTAAACGATGTAAAAGAAGGTAGCCTATTTAGCCGTATGGTCGACTACGTAATGATGCTAGTACAAAGTTGGTTTAAGTAATTTAAACCATCGACTTCATCAACGACTAAGGGGCAACTTCGGTTGCCTCTTTGTTTTCATTACTGAATACAAACATTACCTCCTATATTCCCTATACTCTTCATCCTTCCCTTGTTTTACAATCACTGACACATTAAGATGCCTGCAATACACTACTATTAACCATAATAGTAATGATGAAAGACACATTGAAAGCGAACTTTGGAGTTCTATATGCAAGAACAAGAGCAACCAAAACTAAAAGATCTACTGGAATTCCCTTGTATCTTTACTTTTAAAGTAATGGGCGAAAACAAGCCAGAATTGCCAGATCGTGTGGTTGAAGTTATTCAGAGTATTATCCCTGGTGATTACACTCCAACAACAAAACCAAGTAGCAAAGGAACATACACTGCAGTTTCTGTTGCTGTAAACGCGACCAATGTTGAACAAATTGAAACCTTATACAAAGAGTTAGGTTCAATTGATATTGTTCGTGTAGTGTTATAAGCACTATTTTTCAGGCGGTTATAATACCGCCTGTCTTCTATTCTCTTTACCTTTCTTATAATCCTCATTTATTATCCATAACTCCTTCATCAGTCGTTAACATTACATCCACAACAAGTTTAGGTATAATGCCCTGACCTGGCCTTCTTTATGATTGGCATCTTAATTATTATCTGGGTAGTACATTGCAAACAGCTCTTATTATTAAAAACCTTGGCCGTTGCGATTACCAAGCGACGTACGATGCCATGCATGAGTTCACCAATAATCGAACTGAAGACTCCGCAGATGAAATCTGGCTGGTCGAACATTCACCTGTTTTCACTCAAGGACAGGCAGGCAAAGTCGAACACTTGCTCAACACAGGCGATATCCCTGTTGTTCAAAGTGACCGTGGCGGTCAAGTAACCTATCATGGTCCTGGACAACAAGTGGCTTATATCTTGATCGACTTGCGCCGTAAAAAATTAGGTGTACGTGAATTAGTTACGCACATCGAAAATACAGTAATCAATACTTTATCCCGCTTTGGGATTAGCTCTAACGCTCGCCCTGATGCGCCTGGTGTGTATGTGAATAACCAAAAAATATGCTCATTAGGATTACGGATCAGACGTGGGTGCTCTTTTCACGGTCTGGCACTCAATATAAATATGGATCTGGCGCCTTTTCTTCGTATTAATCCTTGCGGTTATGCTGGAATGGAAATGACACAAACAGCGTCATTAAATGGCCCAACTGAACTGACGGAAGTTCAGCCTGTACTCGTTGAAGAATTAACTAAATTACTCGATTATCCGAAAATCGAGTGGATGACGGAAAGCAATCAACCATGAGTAAACCAATTAAAATTGAACAAGGCGTCAAATATCGCGATGCCGATAAAATGGCATTGATCCCAGTTCGTAACGTTGCGAATGAAGATGCGCCAAAAGAAGTATTACGTAAACCTGAATGGATGAAAATCAAGCTACCGTCTGATAGTAAGCGTATTCAGGAAATCAAATCTGCCCTACGTAAAAACAAACTTCACTCAGTTTGTGAAGAGGCTTCTTGCCCGAATTTAGCCGAATGTTTTAACCACGGTACAGCCACCTTTATGATCTTAGGTGCCATTTGTACCCGTCGTTGCCCATTCTGTGATGTTGCTCATGGTCGTCCTCTACCACCGAATGCTGAAGAGCCTGCGCATTTAGCACAGACAATCGCAGATATGAAGCTACGTTATGTGGTTGTCACCTCTGTTGACCGTGACGATCTACGTGATGGTGGCGCACAACATTTCGTTGACTGTATTACTGAGATTAGAGCCAAAAACCCAAGCATTCATATTGAAACATTAGTGCCTGATTTCCGTGGCCGTATGGACCGTGCACTAGAAATCTTCCGTGATACTGCACCTAATGTTTTTAACCACAACTTAGAAACTGCACCACGCCTGTACCGTAAAGCTCGCCCAGGTGCTAACTACCAGTGGTCACTAGATTTATTGAAAAAATTCAAAGAGCTTCATCCTGATGTACCGACTAAATCGGGTGTAATGATGGGCTTAGGTGAAACCAAAGAAGAAATCATTCAAGTATTAAAAGATCTTCGTGCTCATGGCGTTACCATGCTGACACTGGGTCAATATTTAGCACCAAGCCGTCACCACTTACCGGTTGAGCGTTATGTTCCGCCAGAAGAGTTTGATGAACTTAAAGCAATCGCTCTCGATCTTGGCTTTACGCACGCGGCATGTGGGCCATTTGTGCGATCGTCGTACCACGCCGATCTACAAGCACAAGGTGTAGAGATTAAATAATATCTCGACATTTTTGGCAGTAAGATAAAAATTAAATATAAAAAAACCGCTTTAACTAAAGCGGTTTTTTTTATGACAGAAATAACGAATTATTTCTGGAAACTTGCAGCAAAAGCGGGAGCCGCTGATTCTAAAATTTCACCGGTCACTGGCTTACCATCATTGTCAGTAATATTAATTGACGTACGATTACCAAGATCACCAACTAAAATACGGTACTTATCATCCGTTAATTTCATTGGTTTAGTCCCTAGTTTTTGCCAGAACTCATCATTAGGCTCACGGTACTTAACATCAATCAAACCTTGTGAACGGTTACGATCTTCAACAGTAAAGCCAAGTTTTTCTAACGCTTTCGGTAAACGTTCCCACATATCATTATAAGAGGCACGAGCAATAAGCACAGGGAAACCGCTGCGATCCATTCCCATTGAAATAGGGATATTTTTCAGCTGCTCAGCCGCTGCTAAACGTGCTTGCTCACGAATAGTCTCATCGTATTTCGACATCACCAAGTTAGTCATCAAAATGCTGTAACGACGTTTATTATTCGCCGTAACAGGCATCGTTTTACCATCTTCACGCCAATCCGTTAAGATAATGCGGTAACTATTCGTCGCTGGTGATTTCTCAATACTATAGCGACTGCTCACTTCATGATCTTCATCTTCATTTGTCCAGCTTACCCAATCAGTATCAATACGATCAGCGCTTTGCTTTGCAATTCCAATGTTATTTTTACTGATCAAATTTTGGGTAACTTGCCATAGTTTGGTTAAATCAGAAGTTCGAGGAAGTTGAACTGTTACACCATCTTGGTCCACGTTAGAGCGCATACCAGGGATCAGATTAAGAACCTGTTGCGGTGGGCGAATATCAACGCTAGCACCAACATCACCAGCAAATGCCTTACTCGGAATCGCGTAACTGGCATTACTAAAAGGCATAGCCCCTGACGGCAACGTCCATGATTCTAAGGGGTGAGTATCAAGATAGTTAAAATCTTGATTAGCTTGACGACGAGCCTCTGGCCCACCGGAACAAGCAGACAAACTGGTTACCACGAATGCAGCTAGTGCTAGTCGATATTTATAATTCATTTATGCTCCTGCGCTCCTACGCTTGTGCAACTTAAAGCACACCGGCATCAAAAAGAGCCTGTTTAACAACCGGTTGCTGTGACTCGCTTAATACAGTTAGCGGAAGTCGTAATTCACCATTATCAATCAAACCTAACTGATGAGCGGCCCATTTCACTGGAATAGGGTTAGCTTCAACAAACAGATGACTGTGTAATGGCATTAAACGCTGATTAATTTCTCGTGCAGCGTCAATTTGGCCACTTAATGCGAGTGTAAACATTTGAGCCATATCTGCAGCGGCAATATTTGCCGTAACAGAAATAACACCGTGACCACCTTCAGCGACAAAATCTACGGCTGTCGCGTCATCACCGCTTAATTGGATGAAATCTTCGCCACAAAGTTCCCGTGTTTTTTTCACACGAGATAAATCAGCTGTCGCATCTTTAATACCAATAATATTATCAATTTTAGCTAAACGTGCGACAGTTTCAGGTAATAAGTCTACCGCAGTTCGTCCTGGTACATTGTAAAGAATTTGCGGAATATCTGTTGCTTCAGCAATAGCTTTATAATGTTGGAATAAACCTTCTTGGGTTGGTTTATTATAGTACGGTGTCACACTTAAACATGCTGCTACACCCGTGCCAGAAAAAAGCTTGGTAATAGTGATGGCTTCATGCGTCGCATTTGCGCCTGTACCTGCAATAACAGGAACTCGTCCATCAACATATTCCAATGTTTTTAAAACAACCTTGATATGCTCATCAACGGTAAGTGTTGCAGACTCTCCCGTGGTACCCACGGCAATAATCGCATTTGTTCCTGCGTTAATATGATAATCCACCAGCGTTTTCAAACCGACGTAATCTACTTCGCCTGCTGAATCTAGTGGAGTTAATAGCGCAACCATGCTTCCTTTAAACATGTCCATCCCCCTCTTCTTATATATCCAAACGGCTTTCTCACCATTACCTTATGGGGCTGTATGCTAAAACCGTTAGGGTATAACTTTGTCATGGTACTTTTGAGTGACTATAAACTCAAGCAAAGGCTGATTGAAAACAGTGAACTAACAGGCTTTATCATCTTCTTTCATCACAATTTTGTACTTTGAAACTCAAATATCAATAAACCCAATCATGTTTCTCTTTTTTTGCTTAAAAATCAGTCAAATTTGATCTCAACAGCAATGACTATTGTCATTAAATTTGCCATCGTATCAATAGCAGTCTGTGCTAACATGTTTAAATTATAATTTTACAATGAAGACCAATATGGAACACTACCTTGTCATCACTGCTGTAGGTACTGATCGCCCAGGTATCTCTGATGAAATCACCCACCTTGTGACTCAATGTGGCTGTAATATCGTAGATAGCCGCATAGCCCTGTTTGGTTCTGAGTTTACCTTGATCATGCTGTTATCAGGTAATAACAATGCAATATCTCGAATTGAATCGACCTTGCCATTAAAAGGGCAAGAGCATGATCTTATTACTGTTATAAAACGTACGAGTAAACACCAACAACGTTTTTTCCCTTATACCGCTGATTTCCATGTCGAAGCTAATGATAGTCCAGGTTTAATTAAGCAATTTACTCACTTTATGGCGAGCCGACACATCGATATTTCGACGCTTAGTGCCAATACCGTTGAAAGCCAAACTGTGGAAACAATGAATAAACTTATTTTGCAAATTAGCACAAATTTACCTGAAGACTGTAATCTGATGACGCTGCAAGAGGAATTTGAAACCTTGTGCCATAGCTTATCAGCAAAAGGGTCTGTGAATTTTATTAGTCATAAAAATTAACGAAAGCAAAAATAATAAGACTTTCATTATCAGCCTCATGTTCGTTCAACATGCAATGCATCGAGATACGATAACTAAAAGGATATTATACTTATGAATACGCTCACAGCAGGCATGCCTGCACCTGATTTTACTTTAATGAATCAAGATAACGAGCCTGTTAGTCTCAGTGATTTTAAAGGTAAGAAAGTACTTGCTTACTTTTACCCTAAAGCAATGACCCCTGGTTGTACGGTACAGGCATGTGGACTGCGTGACAGCAAAGCCGAGCTTGATGAAAAAAATGTAGTCGTACTGGGTATTAGTATTGATGCGGTAAAACGTCTACCAAAATTTATCGAACGCGATAACCTAAACTTCACCCTTTTATCTGATGAAGATCATGCCGTCGCTGATCAGTTCGGTGTTTGGGGACTGAAGAAATTTATGGGCAAAGAATATGACGGCTTACACCGCATCAGCTTTTTAATTGATGAAAACGGTATGATTGAGCACGTATTTAATAAGTTTAAAACAAAAGATCACCACCAAGTGGTACTTGATTATTTAAATCAATGATCGCTTAGGTTTTAATTAGATATAAAAAAGGCCGTTTTCACGGCCTTTTTACTACACTTTTTCTGACACATCGGAGGATGATAAATTATTATCGCTCGCAGGTAATGCTCCCCACACGGCTTTAACTAATGTCGCTAATGGGATAGCAAAAAATACTCCCCAAAATCCCCATAAACCGCCAAAAAACAACACAGCAACAATAATTGCGACAGGGTGTAGATTTACCGCTTCAGAAAATAGAATAGGTACTAATACATTGCCATCTAACATTTGAATAATACCATATGCCAGTAATAGCCACCAAAAATCTGACGTCCATCCCCACTGGAATAATCCAACCATAGCAACAGGAACCGTTACAGCAGCCGCGCCAATGTAAGGTATTAGAACAGAAAGCCCGACTAATACACCTAATAGTACGGCGTAGCGTAAATCCATAACTTCAAAAGTGATATAACTTGCAATGCCAACAATAATAATTTCAGTGACTTTACCGCGAATATAATTAGAGATCTGCTGATTCATCTCGCTGCCAACTTTGCTGGCTAAACGACGATTTTGAGGCAAAATGTTTAATAACGTGCGCAACATTTCGTCTTTATCTTTAAGTAAAAAGAAAACAAGCAATGGCACTAAGATCAGATATACCCCGATTGTTGCTAAACTGACTAATGATGCCAGTGAGCCTTTTACAACACTTTCGCCCAGTCCTAATACCTTCTCACGCAGTGTATTCATGAAATCAACCACTTGAGCCGGTTGAACAAAATCAGGGTAGCGTTCCGGTAAGCTAGATACATAGATTTGAAGATCGTTAAACATCTTCGGCACATCAGCACTTAAATTGGTAATTTGATGCCAAATCGTCGGCACTAAACCAAATAAAGCAAGCACCATTAACCCTGCAAAGACCAATAGTACGATAGCGACTGAAAGGGTTCTTGGCATCCCTAGTTTATGTAACCTTGCTACTGGCCACTCTAATAAATAAGCCAAAACAATGGCGACTAATAACGGCGTAATTAAACTGCCAAAAAAGTAAATAGTAAGAAAGCCGCCGAGAAGAATAACAACAAGGCTTACAGCGTGGGGGTCTGAAAATCGACGCTGATACCAGCGATTTAGCATGCGTAACATGTTGATTTCTATCCTTTTTCCACCATTATGATTAGTTGGGCATTATCATCAACTAAAATATCGGTAACATATCCATTATTATGCAAGAAACGAGGGATATCACTTCTTGCGCCGCTGTCTGAAATTCGTATTTCTAACCCTTGATAGGGAAGAAGTGTTGCGCATGCGCGTTTAGCTAACAATAAAGCCAGCGGACAACGTTCGGCCATTAGATCAAGTGATATAATTTCCATTTCATTTAAGTGACAGGTATTTTGTATTGCCGTATTGTAACCTCAGCACATATAAGATGCGAGATATCGAAAGGACATGAATCACATTAACGAACCTCTAAAGTATTTCGGTGTCCTAACTTATAGATATTAAAGATAACTCAACAAGGAGGTTGTATCATTCCCATGTTTCGATTTACCAAAGCACCGACCTATCTTTTGCTTTCTGCGCTTTTTAGTAGCAGTATTCCAGCTATTGCTAGTGATGATAATCGCTTACCTGAAATGGGAACGACAGCCTCTTCTACATTAACGATTGATAAAGAACGTGAATATGGCGATGCATATATGCGCATGCTAAGCGCCAGCCAGCCTGTTATTAACGACCCTTTACTCTCAAATTATGTTCAAGCTTTGGGCCATAAACTTGTTGCCAGTGCGGAAGATGTCCGAACACCATTCCATTTCTTTTTGATCCAAAACCCTGAAATTAATGCTTTTGCTTTTTTTGGCGGCTATGTTGCGATCCACTCTGGGTTATTTCTTCATGCCGAAACAGAAAGTGAGCTCGCCTCTGTTATGGCGCATGAAATTGCCCATGTCACCCAAAGACACCTTGCGCGAAGAATGGAAGCAGAGGCCAGAAATTCGCCTATCACGATGGCTGCACTGATTGGCTCACTGTTATTAACAATCGCAGCTCCTGAAGCAGGTTTAGCCGCCATTCATGCCACCACGGCCGTGGGAATTCAAGGACAAATTAACTTTACGCGCAGTAATGAAAAAGAAGCCGACCGTATTGGTATAACAACCCTCGCCAAAGCGGGGTTTGATGCCTATGCGATGCCACGTTTTTTTGGTCGTTTAGCCGATCAATATCGTTATACTTCAAAATTGCCCGCAATGTTGTTAACGCACCCATTACCCGAATCACGGGTCACAGATAGTCGTATGCGCGCAAGAAAATATCCGCTTGTAAATTTACCCCCCTCTGAAGATTATTTACTCGCTCGTTCACGTATTGTCGCCCGTAATGCTGGTTTGAGCGATACTTCTGCGCTCAACTGGCTTAACCGTGAGTTAAAAAAAGCACCACCCAATCGCCGCAAAGAGCTCAATTACGGTAAGGCACTGATTTATTTAGATAATGATAAATACGAATTAGCGCATCAAATACTTGACCCATTATTGGCTGGCGAACCCAATAATTTATTTTTTATTGATGCTGCAACCGATCTCGATCTCAATCAAAAACAATTTGATCGTGCGATCACCCGCTTAAACAATGCGCTTAAAATGAGTCCTGACAGTAATGTATTGCGCTTAAACTTAGCCAATATTTACCTTGAATCGGGACAATATCAAAAGAGTATTCAAATTTTGAATCGTTACTCTTACGATCACCCTAATGATATTAATGGGTGGACATTATTAGCACACAACTACGCCAAAATAGGTGATCGTAGCGCAGAGCTTGCTGCCCTTGGGGAGCTATTAGCTTTGCGTGCTCAATGGGATAAAGCCATTCATAATTATACTCAAGCCGCACAAATGGCAAAGCTCGGCTCCATGGAGCAAGCACGTTATGATGCACGCATTGATCAACTTCGCTTTCAACGTCAAAAATTCAAAGCATTACAATAATGTATTGATTTATTATAGTTCATCGACAATAAATCAATCGTAATAAAATACACTAGCTAATACAGTCATCAGTTAGGAGACGACATGTCAGTCACTATTTATCATAATCCTCGTTGCTCTAAAAGCCGTGAAACACTGGCGCTATTAGAAGAAAAAGGGATCACACCGACTATCATTAAATACCTAGAACAAACACCAAGCGTCGCGGAACTAGAAACGTTATACCGCCAACTGGGCTTGGACTCTGTGCGTAAAATGATGCGTACCAAAGAAGCGGATTATAAAACACTGGGACTCGGTAATAATGACGTATCTGATGAGGCACTCTTCATTGCAATGAGTACTCATCCAAAACTAATCGAACGTCCAATTGTAGTAAGTGGTGAAAAAGCGGCATTGGGTCGCCCACCAGAGCAAGTGTTGGATATTTTATAATGCATAAAATCTTAGTTCTTTATTACAGCCGTCATGGTAATACACGTCAGTTAGCACGACATATTGGTCGCGGTATTGAGCAAGTAGCCGGTTGTGAAGCAGTGCTAAGAACGGTTGCTGAAATCGACACAAATGATCTTCAGCAATCGCCCCTTGATCCAATCGTCAATCATGACGATCTGAAACAATGCATTGGTTTAGCAATGGGAAGCCCTGTTCGGTTTGGTAATATGGCTGCGCCATTAAAACACTTTATTGATAGTACTAGCCAAGAATGGTTATCAGGTACATTAATCGATAAACCAGCCTGTGTCTTTACCTCATCATCCTCTATGCATGGCGGTCAAGAAACAACGTTACAATCGATGATGTTACCGTTACTGCATCACGGCATGCTAATTGTTGGGATCCCTTATTCCGAACCCACTTTGCATACCACGCAACATGGAGGTACTCCCTATGGGGCTTCACATCTCAACATTGGTACTAATAAGCAGCTCCATAGTGATGAAATTGAACTTGCACAAGCTCTCGGTAAACGGCTTGCACTAACCGCGATGCAACTTCAGCGTTAACTCATATGGCAAACGAAAAGGGATATTCGATGCCTCCGATGCAACCGCAAACACAATATATTCACCGCTTTGCCGTCTGCGCGAATTTAACTCTTATGCTATGGGTCGCGTTATGGCAAACGATTCTCTCTCCCCACCCACATCTTAATAACTGGGTAATGGCTGTTGTTTGGATCATTCCTTTACTATTGCCATTACGTGGGATGTTAGCTGCAAAACCTTATACTTACGCATGGTCTAACTTCATTTTAATGTTTTATTTCCTGCATGCTCTAACGCTACTCACTATTGATGAAGGAGAACGGTGGTTAGCAGGCGTAGAGCTACTACTCGTAACCATAGCCTTTCTCAGTAACATACTTTTTGCACGCGTAAGAGCAAAAGAACTCGGCATAAAACTCCAGCGTCTATCGCAAGTGGAGCGACAAGAACGCGAACGTTTTGAACCACCTAAAGATTGAACCAATCGTTCGTTCTCTAATAATGAGATATTAAAAAGCCCTCATCATGAGGGCTTAATTATTGCTACTAACACCAGATTTTAGTTATGCCATATATACATGTCATCAGGTGCAACATAGTTTTCAGGTTGAGTTTGCGGCTGTGATTGTGTCGCTGTGACATCCAACGTATTAGGATCTTGGTTCACATCAGTATTTGCCATTGTCGTTGCGTTAGTATTAGTAACAGTAGAATCATCGGCGCTAATACGACTTTCATGGCTCAATTCGCGCTTAAACTCAGCATCAGATGCTGATAAGTTCATACGGAAAATCACCTTATCACCTTTAATATTTACCGCATTAGCACTACTTACTGTCGTCATCTGATTAAGCATACGTTCAAGCGTAAAAAAGTCTTCTGTTGAATTAACATTCTCCACTTCAATATTAACGCTGCCTGACGCGACACTACCTAATTCGATAGCATATTTCTGTGCTAAGTGGTTTGTCACTTGATTCATCATATCGCGGCTAGCTTGTGCCAATGTACCGTTCGCTTTGCCGGTAATAGGTTGAGTATCGGCTGCAATCGTACTAGGCTGTTGAGCATACAGTTGCCATGTTAATTCAACCTTATCTGCGTCTTGTTGGTGAGCTTTTACTAACAATAAACCACCCGCATTATAACGTTGACTTGCGCTAGTGATGGTGTCGATAAAACTCCCCCAAAGATCGGATACGTGTACTGACGTAACATCGTTAAAATCACCCACAGGGAAAGTAACGGGTAGACCACGATCATTTGCGGCTTGTTTGGTATCAGCGACGAGTGCATTGGTTGATTGATCCCATAAAATATCTCGGCTATTACCGTTATCATCAACCATCCAAACGAGAATATTAGGACGCTGAGCACTCCAAAAATTCGCTTTAGCTTGTGTTAATAGCTGCTTAATTTGTACCTTATCAAAGGTTAAATCTAGCGTCTTCTGTCCATTATATTGGCCATAACCAAACTGGCTGACGTAATTTGAACTGTTGACTATCGCCTGAGCCACAACACTATTTTGGGTAATGTTCGGATTACCAGTCACTTTAACTAATACTTGCTTAAAGCCTTGCTCTCTTGCTGCTTGATCGGGGGTTTGACCATCAGTAGGCATCACTACTTGAGCCTGATATAAATCACTGACAGTAGCCGCTTTAATAGGTAAAGCCAGTAGAGCTAAAAATAACAACGCAAATCGCAACATATCGCACTCGTAATTTACAAAAATAAGTCGTCAAAAGATAAAAAGATAATCAAAAAGACCTAAAGACTCATTGATATTCAGTATAGCCACATAGTCTAAAATTAATTAGCTATACAATATGTACTTTTTCCTGAACCAACACAATACAACAGGCAAGAAACAAACCATTTGCTGAAAAATATTCTCTAGTGAGAAATAGTAGCGTTTACAAAATTAACATTGTGGCGGGGAATGGTATCGCCACTATTGTCGCATCTCTTAATTGCCGATCCAACAAATACGACTGAGTCAGAAGTCACGAGAGGGGTAATGTTAACGAAACCCTTTTATCCTGTGATCATCACATGAGCGACGATAACAGCATTGGTATTAGCGTTTGTCGGTAAATTAAGAGCCGTATTGCAATACGATTCTAGCACCTGTAATGAGCGGTATTGTTGCAGTTGTACTCAACCTAATTTCCCCAAAGACTTGAGCGAGAATAATGTGGTAGACAATGCTCAAATCGAAGATACCGAGTACTTATAATTACTTACCTTAATATTTAGCACTTTTCAGAAATAAAAAACCGGACGTCATGTCCGGTTTTATTTTAATCTTGGCTACTAAGTTACTTAGTACCGAAGATTTTATCACCAGCATCACCTAAACCAGGAACGATATAACCTTTATCGTTTAGCTTCTCATCAATTGCAGCTGTGTATAGCTCAACATCTGGGTGTGCTTTTTCTAATGCAGCAATACCTTCAGGTGCTGCTACTAATACTAGTACTTTAAATTGCGTACAACCGTGCTCTTTTAACAAATCCAGTGTTGCAATCATAGAGCCACCCGTTGCTAGCATTGGATCAACAACAAGCGCAATACGCTCATCAATGTTTGATGCTAGCTTGTTGAAGTATGGAACAGGCTCAAGCGTTTCTTCATCACGGTAAATACCAACAACGCTGATACGTGCACTTGGCATATGCTCAAGTACGCCATCCATCATGCCAAGACCAGCACGCAGAATAGGCACTACCGTTACTTTTTTACCTTTGATCTGGTCAATTTCTACTGGACCATTCCAACCTTCAATCGTAACTTTTTCTGTCTCGAAGTCTGAAGTCGCTTCATATGTCAGTAGGCTACCAACTTCAGTTGCTAACTCACGGAAACGCTTAGTGCTGATGTCACCTTCGCGCATAAGACCAATCTTATGTTTAACCAGTGGGTGTTTTACCTCAACGACTTTCATCTCTGACTCCTGAGCAATTAAAAAATAAAATCGCATTATTATATACTAAGCCAAACGATTTCAGATAGTAGTAAACGTTTAACTGTTTACTTAATATCCAGCTAAAAAAATTGACGCAAACGTTTTCCTTTAGACGGTGACTGCTGTTATCATGTATTCGCTTTTTTTACTTTAATACGTTGAGGGATCATCTGTGAGCGACAAAAACTCTTCTCTTAGTTACAAAGATGCTGGTGTTGATATCGATGCCGGTAATGCATTAGTAGACCGTATTAAAGGGGTGGTAAAACGTACTCATCGCCCAGAAGTTATGGGGGGAATTGGTGGTTTTGGTGCACTTTGTTCACTACCAACCAAATATAAAGAGCCCGTTTTAGTTTCAGGCACGGATGGTGTAGGAACTAAACTTCGCTTGGCTATGGATTTAAACCAACACGATTCAATCGGTATCGATCTGGTTGCTATGTGTGTGAACGATCTTATTGTTCAAGGTGCTGAACCTCTGTTCTTCCTTGATTACTACGCAACCGGTAAGTTAGATATTGATACAGCAGCAAGTGTTGTAACAGGTATTGGCGAAGGCTGTATCCAATCAGGTTGTGCTCTAATTGGTGGTGAAACAGCTGAAATGCCGGGTATGTACCACGGTGAAGATTATGACGTGGCAGGTTTCTGCGTTGGTGTTGTTGAAAAAGCAGATATCATCGATGGCTCAAAAGTGACGGCTGGTGATGCACTTATCGCTGTCGGTTCAAGCGGCCCACACTCAAACGGTTACTCATTAGTACGTAAAATCATTGACGTTTCCAATGCCGATTTGAATCAAGAATTAGAAGGTAAAACACTTTCTGAACATCTATTAACACCAACTAAAATTTACGTTAAATCAACGCTAAAAATGATGGAAAGCTGTGACGTACATGCTATTTCACACATTACAGGTGGTGGTTTCTGGGAAAATATCCCACGTGTACTTCCTAAAGGCACAAAAGCGGTTGTAAATGGTGCAAGCTGGCAATGGCCTGCCATCTTCAACTGGCTACAAACTGCAGGTAATGTCGAAACTTACGAAATGTACCGTACGTTTAACTGTGGTGTTGGCCTTGTCATTGCCCTTCCACAAGATCAAGCACAACAAGCCATTGATATCCTAAATGCTGAAGGCGAAAACGCATGGCTACTAGGTGAAATTGCAAACGCTGCTGATAACGAAGAGCAAGTCGAGATCAAATAACTCTCAACAGTGCTGACTCGTAATAAAAAGAATGAGGACGCTATGTCCTCATTCTGCTATCTACATACCGATAACCTTTCAATAAATGGTAGTACCAAATATGAAAAATATCGTCGTCCTTATTTCAGGTAGCGGAAGTAATCTCCAAGCGATTATCGATGCATGCAGTGCAGGTTTGATTAAAAACAGTCAAATAACCGCTGTGATCTCAAATAAAGAAAATGCTTATGGGTTAGAACGTGCGCGTAATGCCAATATTGAAGCGATACATATTGCGCCTAATCAGTATACTGACCGTGAACAATATGATGAAGCCTTAGCGGATTGTATTGAACAGTTCAAACCCGATGTGGTTATTTTAGCCGGATTTATGCGTATTTTGAGCGCAGACTTTGTTCGTCGCTTTAAAGGAAAGATGCTAAATATTCACCCATCACTCCTTCCTAAGTATCCCGGCTTAAATACTCACCAACGAGCGATGGATGCTGGCGATGACGTACATGGCACCAGTGTCCACTTCGTAACAGAAGAATTGGATGGCGGCCCTGTTATTTTACAAGCCAGAGTGCCTATTTTTGACAATGACACCGTTGAAGAAGTAACAGCTCGTGTTCAAAAGCAAGAACATGCTATTTATCCACTTGTAACTCAATGGTTAGCGGAAAATCGTTTGACCATGAGTAGTGACGGCAAAGCTATCCTAGATGGTATTGAACTCCCCGCTCAAGGATATGCAGCACAATAAAAAAGGCGATCGTAAGATCGCCTTTTTACTATTGTAGATAATACCACTTCAATAGTGACAGAAAATAACCATTATTCTGTTTTACCTTCAGCCACTAACTGGTTGAAAACAGGCTCACCAAAGTGAAACACAATAAACTCGCCTGTTGCCATTTTGTGCCAATTTTCATCATTGGTTAATGGCTGAGTAGCGATAACTGTCACAACATCATCAGGAGTTGTTTCTTGCTTAAAATCAATCGTGACATCTTCATCAATTAATGATGCTTGTCCAAATGGTGCTCGACGCGTGATCCAATGTAAATTATTAGTGCAATAGGTAAGTACGTACTCACCATTACTTAACAGCATATTATAAACGCCAAGCTGACGTAACTGATCACAACACTGAGCAAAGTAACTAAATACTGGGTTTAAATCGTCAGGTAATTCTGGAAATCTAGACTCAAGTTGATTGAGTAACCAGCAAAAAGCAATTTCACTGTCGGTATCACCTACCGCTTTATGACGACCTGTTTCTAAACTCTCATAACCCGTTAGCTGACCATTATGAGCAAACGTCCAATAATTACCCCATAACTCGCGCGTAAAAGGATGGGTGTTTTCTAAATTCACCGCTCCTCGGTTAGCTTGGCGAATATGGCTCACCACTGCACGACTTTTTATCGGATATTGTTGGACTAATTCAGCAATACGGGACTGACAGCTTGGATTCGGATCTTTAAAGGTTCGAAAACCTTTACCCTCATAAAACGTAATGCCCCAACCATCGCGATGAGGACCTGTATTGCCTCCTCGCTGCATTAATCCCGTAAAACTAAAACAAATATCTGTTGGCACATTTGCGCTCATGCCTAGCAATTCACACATTTTCCTTTATGCCCTTTATTATTGATTAACGATACTTATCGATAGCCAGAATGACCTAAGGCTTATTCTGCTGCCATTTCCTTTTCCACTAGCATAATTAAAATATGAATAATCTTAATATGGATTTCTTGAATGCGATCCGCATAACCAAAGTGAGGAACACGAATTTCAACATCCGCTAAGCCAGCCATTTGACCACCATCTTTACCGGTTAAGGCTATTGTCTTCATGCCTTTGGCCTTTGCCGCTTCAATTGCCTTTAAAATATTGCCTGAATTACCAGAAGTAGACAGCCCAAATAATACGTCCCCTTTAGCGCCAACGGCTTCTAAATAGCGTGAAAATACGTATTCATAACCGAAGTCATTACTTACACACGATAAGTGGCTTGGATCAGAAATCGCAATACCAGGATAACCAGGGCGGTTTTCACGGTAACGACCGGTTAGTTCTTCAGCAAAGTGCATTGCATCACAATGCGATCCGCCGTTACCGCAAGACAATACTTTACCGCCTTGTTTAAAGGAATCAGCCAATAGCTTTGCTGCCGCCTCAATATCTGCAAGGTTTTTATCATCACTTAAAAAGCGATTGAGTACATCAGCTGCATCTGTTAATTCAGCGCGGATCAGATCCTGATACATAAGCGATTCTCTCTATTATTCTTTAGATACAAATCAAGCGGGTAAATACCCGCTTGATGTTTTAAATACACCGTTATTCGCAGTTTACATACAAATAACTTACAGTGTCGACTCCTGATCAGAATGATTGTGAGAATTAATCAGTAAAACTTGCTGTAATTGACTAACAGAGTGAGCTAAATGCACATTCTCAGCTTCAAATATTCCAGCATGGTAGAGTTTACGTTCAACATGCGGCTGCGTACCTAATAAATAGACAGGTAACTCAGACAAGCGATCTAACGCCATATCAAAGGCATGAATCGCCGTAATATCAATGGTTGATACATCACTAAAATCGAGCACAACCGCGCGCGTTTCTGTCGTTGCATGTTCAATAACAGAAAAAGCTTTCTCACTCGCAGCAAAAAATAATGGGCCATTAATATCATAAACCACTACATCACCGCCAAAGTTAAGATGTGGATGCTCATCATGTGAAATCGTAACTGTCGTTAATGTCGCAATACGCTGAATAAATAACACGCCCGCAAGTAATAAACCGACAATAACAGCGACAACCATGTCAAATGCAACGGTTAAGATAAAGCATGTCATCAAGACGGCAACGTCACGACGAGGTGCAACCTTTAATGTATGCACAAAGTGAGGTGCTTCAGACATATTCCACGCAACCATGATCAGTAAGCCAGCCAACGCACTCATCGGAACAAACGATAGCACTGGTGCTAATACAATCATCGCAGCTAAAACAAAAAGCGCATGCGTCATACCAGATATCGGTGAAAACGCACCAGAGCGAATATTGGTCGCTGTGCGAGCAATCGCCGCCGTTGCTGGAATTCCGCCAAAGAAAGGGACGACAATATTCGCGAGCCCTTGACCGACAAGCTCTGCATTCGGATTGTGCTTTTTACTTGTCATACCGTCTGCTACAACCGCACATAATAGTGATTCGATACAACCTAGCATCGCGATAGTTAATGCTGAAGGCATTAATTCAATTACGGTGGCCCAATTAAATGTATTGGACTTCCACAGCGCAATAAACTGCGGTGCTTCTTGTGGAATACCATGACCTACAAGGCTACCAATGGTGTAGCTAAATTTTTCCCCCAGCAAAGTCACATGCTCAGGGCCAAATTTATTTAATGCTAAAGCTAAAACCGTCCCTACCAGTAATGAAACTAAATGGGGTGGAATACGCGTTTTTAATTTCGCCCAGCCAATAAAAACAAAAATGGTGACCACACCGACAATCGCATCAGCATAGTTCGTGGTAGGTAGTGCATGGGCATACGACATCACTTTTTCAGGAAAATGGATTGGGCTACCTTGAAGATGTAGGCCTAATAAATCTTTAAGTTGTAAAAAAGCAATAACAAAACCGATACCGGCAGTAAATCCGGTGGTAACTGGGTATGGTACATACGCCACCAGCTGTCCTAAGCGGAAAACGCCCATCAATAACAGGATAATGCCTGACATCATGGTCGCTAACATTAAGCCTGATAAGCCATATTTTTGAGTGATCGGTAAAAGGATGACTACAAAGGCTGCGGTTGGGCCTGTGATATTAAATCGTGAACCACCTAATAACGCCGCTAAAAAGCCCGCCACAATGACGGTATACAATCCATGTTGTGGTGGCACACCGACAGCAATTGCTAATGCCATCCCCAATGGAATCGCCACAATACCGACCGTAATACCCGATACAATATCGGCACGAAATTTAGAGAAGGAATAACCATCCTTCCACGCCTGTGATAAAGCATGAAATAACAACACAACAAGACCTCTTGTACTTTGCGTACATTTGATAAACAGGAATTGATGTCAACCCGATGTAAGGGAGTCCGGCGGGCATGTGTCAGTCGGAATCGGGAAAGGCAACAAAGGGAAATACCATTCAGTACAGATGGTCAGAACTCAACCACTCAAAATAACGTGAACAGTATCACAACACGGCGTATGTTAACGCTCTGCTAAAAATCTGCAAGTAAAAAAAATAGTCACAATGATTTCGATCAATCCCTTTAATAACCTGACCTCAGCCCACTTTGTACACATAACAGTTTACTTTCATATCAAAAAACTATTTTACATTTTGTTAAAAAACGCATTACAATAATTTAAAAGTGGTAAGACCTCTTACCTTAATAATAATTACCCTACAATTAACAATAAAATGTGTAGCAATGTACTGAACTCTTCATCATGAAATCAGGTGTCGCTCGATTATTCTTGATGATGTGTAAGTAGTCTTACTATACAGATTAAGGAGAATCACTATGGTTACGCTTGCGTATGTCATTGGTTTTATCGGTGTTATGTTCATATTGGCGTATCATCGCGCGTCGTTAAAAACCTTTACGGCAGTAATTGCTGCAACACTATTAATTGGTACTGTTTTTTCCATTACAGGTATTATTAGTTGGTTAATTTTCGCTGCGATTGCGATTCCTCTTAATATCCCAGCCTTACGTAAAAAATATCTCGCCGCTCCTGCGTTAAAAGCCTTTCAAGGTGTCATGCCAGAAATGTCTCGTACCGAAAAAGAAGCAATCGATGCGGGTACAGTGTGGTGGGAAGCTGATTTATTTGGTGGTAATCCAGATTGGAAAAAGCTCCATGATATCCCTGCACCAACCCTTTCAGAAGAAGAGCAAGCTTTTCTCGATGGACCAGTAAATGAACTTTGCCGCATGGTAAATGATTTTCAAATTACCCATGAACTTGCCGATCTACCACCCGAAGTATGGCAATACTTAAAAGATCATAAATTCTTCGCCATGATCATTAAAAAGCAATATGGTGGACTTGAGTTTTCTGCTTATGCCCAATCTTTAGTTCTGCAAAAATTAACCGGTGCTTCTGCGGTATTATCATCAACCGTTGGTGTGCCTAATTCACTAGGTCCAGGTGAACTGCTTCAACACTATGGTACTGAAGAGCAAAAAAACCATTATTTACCCCGCTTAGCAGCTGGCCAGGAAATCCCTTGTTTTGCCTTAACTAGCCCAGAAGCAGGCTCAGATGCTGGTTCTATCCCAGATTTCGGTATTGTGAAAAAAGGTCTGTGGCAAGGCGAAGAAGTTCTTGGTATGGAATTAACATGGAACAAACGTTACATCACTCTAGCACCGGTGGCTACGGTACTAGGTCTTGCCTTTAAACTTTCGGATCCTGACAACTTACTCGGAGATCAAAAAGATCTGGGTATCACTTGTGCATTGATCCCAACCGATCTAGAGGGCGTTGAGATTGGCCGTCGTCACTTCCCTCTTAATGTACCATTCCAAAATGGTCCTACTAAAGGTAACAAGATCTTTGTTCCTATTGATTTTATTATCGGTGGTCAGGAAATGGCAGGCCAAGGATGGCGTATGCTAGTGGAATGTCTATCGGTGGGTCGCGGTATTACGCTCCCGTCTAATTCAACGGGTGGATTAAAAACCGCAGCAATCGCAACAGGGGCTTATGCTCGTATTCGTCGACAATTTAAAATGCCTATTGGTAAAATGGAGGGGATTGAAGAGCCACTTGCACGTATTGTGGGTAATGCTTATGTCTTAGATGCAGCCAGTACTCTAACCGTCGCGGGTATCGATCTTGGTGAAAAACCTTCCGTTATCTCTGCGATTGTAAAATACCATTGTACCCATCGTAGCCAACGCGGTGTGATTGATGCGATGGATATTGTCGGTGGTAAAGGGATTTGTATGGGACCGAGCAACTTTATTGCTCGTGCTTATCAAGGAGCACCTATTGCAGTCACCGTTGAAGGAGCGAATATTCTAACACGTTCAATGATCATCTTTGGACAAGGCGCCATCCGTTGTCACCCTTATGTGTTAGAAGAGATGAACGCTGCTTATAATGATGATAAAAAACAAGCCTTAGAGAGCTTTGATAAAGCCGTATTTGCGCATGTTGGCTTCGTGATAAGTAACATGGCACGCTCTTTCTGGTTAGGTATTACCGATGGCTACGGTTCATCCGCACCACGTAAAGATGCAACCACACGTTATTACCAACAACTCAACCGTTACAGTGCTAACCTTGCGCTACTGGCTGATATTTCTATGGCTGTACTTGGTGGTTCATTAAAACGTAAAGAGCGTTTATCTGCCCGTTTAGGTGATGTGCTTAGCCAGCTTTATTTATCATCAGCAACACTAAAACGTTATGCCGATGATGGTTATCAACAGCAAGATCTTCCATTAGTACATTGGGGTCTACAGGATTCATTATACCAAGCAGAAACAGCCCTTGATGACTTCCTAAGTAACTTCCCTAATAAGTTCATTGCTGGCGCACTACGTGTTGTATTGTTCCCATTAGGTCAACGTCGTATCAAACCAAGTGATAACTTAGATCATGCCGTTGCTCGTTTAGCACAAACACCATCAGAAACTCGAGATCGCCTAGGTCGAGGTCAATTCTTAGAAGCATCTGAAGGGAATCCAGTCGGTATGATGGAAGCTGCACTTAACGATATTCTTGCCGCTGAGCCGATTTATGATCGAGTGTGTAAAGCTGCGAACAAAAAATATCCGTTTGTACAGTTAGGTAATGTTGCAGATAAAGGGCTTGAACTCGGTGTAATTGAACATGCTGAAGCTGAGTTATTGCGCCGTGCAGAATTAGGTCGTTTACGTACGATTAATGTTGATGACTTTGAGCCTGAACAATTAGCAGCAAAGACAAACCCTGATTACTCAATCAATCACGCGGCTTAAGCACGACATATTGAAGTCAGTTAAAAATACAAAAGGGAAGCTAGCGCTTCCCTTTTCTTGTTCTCTGACCATTGTTTATAAGGGTAAAACAAGAGCTTCTTTTTTCTCTTTTCGACGCTTTTTAAATACTCGCCAGCCCCATATTCCACTAATGACCAATACGATTACCGCTATATTCCCCATTACCATCACGCTAAGTGTTTTTTCACGTGAGGTTTTTTGCAATTCAATTTCTTTCAATATCTGTTGTCGTTCAAGTTCCGCTTTATCGATAGGCGTGATCTCAACATGAGTTTCTGAACGAATATTATTAATCACCGCAAAATGGCTCTCAACTAACGGAAATATCAGCTCGCGTTGATACAAACGATCAGTACCATAGATCCAACCTTCCCACGAATATTTCCCCGCCTCACCATCAAAAGGTAATCCTATCGACAGCTTAGTTTCATTTGGTAATGTTCGTTGCTGAATAATTTGCTGCTTGGTATTTGGTGTACCGTAGCGAATATAAGCTGCTAACGATCCTGCGACCAACGCATCATCTTGTGGTAATACGACTAACTGGTGAGGTTCTTGCGGCTTATGACTTTTAATGAGAGTGGCAGAAAACGGTTTAGGGTAAACTAATACTTCTTGCTCTATGGCTCGCGTAAAAACACCATTCATTGATTTAATCACAACCCGGTATTTACCCGGTGCAACCGTTACAGGAAGAGAAACAGTAAAGATACCATCCCCTGCCACTTCATCACGATCTTGACCATTATCTTCAAAATTACCCACCACTATTGGCTCAGGCTGTACATCATGAACGAGTTGCTGCTCTTTCGATATATAGGGGTAAAATGACACACGTAATTTAACCCGATCTAAAAAGTCACGGACGGTTAAAGGCTGGTCATTCTGCAACAGTTTTGCTGAGAACTTTAACACTTCAGATTGGTATAAATTCTGCGGCAACGTGTCAGCTGTTAGGCGAAGATTAGACAGCAAGGTAATACGGTTATCTTGCGACACACGGCCAATTGCTTGCCAAGGTCCAGCCATTGGCTCATCAATCGAAATAATGTCGAGATCATTTTCAGAATACCAAGAGACATGCTTAGGATGACGACTGGAGTAATATTTCGTGCCATCCGGCGCAACCAACACCACAGGGCGACTTGGTTGCTCTCGTTTAACCATGAAAGACACTTGTTTTATCGTTGGATCCACACGGAAACGGTTATCAAGCCACGTCATCCGATCATTATCTTGCGCCCAAGCAAATAATGGCCAGACAGCCATACATATTAATAACCGCTTCAGCATAACTCTCCTACAGACGCCAAAGAACGTCAGCTTTTTTTCCGATCAAATCGAGTCTTTCTTCGTGTGAAACTAATTCATCGGCAGAAGCACAGATAACCTTTAGCCCTTTTCTCTCTCCGACTAAACGCTTTATCGCAAATTCTTTCTCACTATCCCCTTCGTTATCGCCACTTAATTTCAATGATGTTTGACCACCCGTCATCATTAAGTAAACATCAGCAAGGATCTCGGCATCGAGCAAAGCCCCGTGGAGCGTTCGATGCGAGTTATCTATGCCATAACGTGAACAAAGAATATCAAGGTTATTACGTTTACCAGGAAAGAGGCGTTTTGCCATTTCCAAGGTATCCGTTACTTTGCAGATATCTTCCGTTTTCTTAAGATCAGATCCCATTAACTGGAATTCATAATCCATGAAGCCAATATCGAACGATGCGTTATGAGCCACCAGCTCTGCACCATCAATAAAGTCGATAAACTCTTGATGGATGTCAGCATAGCTCGGCTTACCGATTAAGAACTCATCCGTAATACCGTGAACATCAATCGCTTCAGAATCGATTGGGCGATCAGGCTTGATATAAACATGGAATGTTTTACCGGTTAATTTACGGTTAATGATTTCAACCGCACCAATTTCAACAATTCGATGCCCTTCATAATGCGGGCCCGTCATATTCATACCGGTAGTTTCTGTATCAAATACAATAATGCGTTGGTTAGTGGCTTTCATAGTGGCTTATGTGTCAGACTTAAGTTTTTATCTAGGGCAATACTACCAAATATGATGAAGCAGGTAGAAATTTACACAGACGGTTCTTGTTTAGGTAATCCAGGTCCCGGTGGCTATGGCGCAGTACTTAGGTACAAGCAACATGAAAAAGAATTAAGTGACGGCTTTTTCATGACAACTAACAATCGAATGGAGCTACTTGCAGCCATTGAAGGGTTAGCAAGCCTTAAGGAATCATGTTTAGTTGATCTTACCACTGATAGCCAGTATGTGCGTCAAGGAATTACCCAGTGGATCCATAATTGGAAAAAACGGGGCTGGAAAACAGCCGATAAAAAGCCGGTAAAAAATGCAGATTTATGGCAACGTTTAGACACAGAAACCCAACGTCATCAGGTGCAATGGCATTGGGTAAAAGGTCACGCGGGTCATCCAGAAAATGAACGTTGCGATGTATTAGCTAGAGCCGCGGCAGAAAAACCCACCTTTACTGACGAAGGTTACCAAGCCAATTAGTTTGACTTTTTATACGCCTCATCTCTCTTCTCCATTTTATTACAGGCTTCGGTACGACAATTTACTTGTAACGGAGCCAATTGACGTCTCACTTTCCATTTTGGTTCTATCGGTTTTAATGGAAAAGTACGCTTTCTAGCCACGATAAAGTACAAACTTCCGACTACAGATAAGGGTTCTGATAAGATATTTTCCAGCCATGCTGAACACGTTAAATGACGCGTAGAAGGTAATACCGCAAATGTTTCGTGATATATCACCTCATAGTTTAACAACCTAAGCCAATCAATCACTCGAGAGGATAAATACATTCGTCCATTCCATGGCGCTTTTTTTCTATTCCACGGCAATAATCCACAAAACCCATTAACACTTAATGGATTATTACCACTAAGTAACAGGTAGCCATCATCAACAGTAACTCTATCAATTTCACGCAATAATCGATGAGGATCCGTTGAATAATCGAGCTGATGAATAAGCAAACACGCATCAAATGACTTTTCAATAAAGGGCAATTCAAAAGATTCAGCCTCGACGTTACGATAACTACTGAATTTATCTACACTAATTTGATGTTGGATATTACAATGGTGACTGGTCAGCTCTGCACTTAAGCCACCAAGCTTTAACATATGGTAACCAAACAGCTTCGGACACCACTCATCGATTCGAGCTTGTAATAATTGTGCCGCCCATTCACCATTGGTCACATTAGACCAAGAATAAGGCACTTCAATATGTGTTACTGTACGCGCTGGCTTCATAATAGTACTGCTCAACACTTGAATAAGGCTGGAGAAGAAATTCATGCTAACAGTTAAAAGCATACCCGCATTTAATGACAATTACATCTGGCTCATTCACAACAAAGATAATCACTGTGTCGTTGTCGATCCCGGTGATGCAACTCCGGTTTTAGAAACCATCGATAAATTCGGTTTTACCCTTGATGCGATTTTAATCACTCACCATCATCATGATCATATCGGGGGGATCAGTGAACTCAAACGCCGCTTTCCATCAACGAAAGTCGTTGGACCGGTTAATGAGCCAATCCCTGGGCTAACGCAGCCAGTAGAAGATGGCGACCAAGTGGATATTTTTGGTGAACGTTTTATGGTGCTTAGTGTTCCAGGCCATACCTTAGGTCATGTCGCTTATGTCGGGGATGAAAAACTCTTTTGTGGTGATACCCTTTTCTCGGCGGGTTGTGGACGCTTATTTGAAGGCACGCCAGCACAAATGTTCGATTCACTACAAAAAATTGCTAGCCTTCCTGATGAAACAGAAGTTTTTTGTGCTCACGAATACACCGCAAGTAATCTCGCTTTTGCTCTTGTCGCTGAGCAAGATAATCCCCACCTACAGCAATACCGCGATAAAGTGATTCGACTTCGTGCCAACGGAAAATCAACGCTTCCATCAACACTAAGTCAAGAAAAACGCATCAATCCTTTTTTACGTTGCGATCAACCTAGCATCAAGCGTTCTGTTGCTGATAAAGCATATGATAACTCCGATCTTGAGACTTTCGCAGCACTTCGACGTTGGAAAGATAAGTTTTAACATACTAGACCTTGTCACTAAGGTGGTTGGACACGTATTATCTCCAGCCACTTTAGCAATAGACGACAGTTATGAAATCACGGATTCTTTTAGCAAGCGTGCTTTTATTAGTTGGCTGTGAAACATCACAGCCTATCACCAAAAAAGCCGAGACTAACGATGTAAATACCGTCGTTGTAAAACCGATAAATGAAGTCATTCCCCCCTTGTTTGAATCCCAACCAGACAAGGTAACTTCAGAAGTAAAAAAAATTACACCCCAACAACAAAAAAATGTCTGGGATCGCATTGGCATGCAAATCGATACCCACATCCCAAATAATAAACGTATCCGTTATTACCGTAACTGGTACTTAGAACACCCTCGCAATTTAGAAATCATTGCAGAACGTGCTCAACCTTTCTTGTACTACATTACAGAACAAGTTGAGAAACGCGGTATGCCATTAGAAATTGCCTTACTGCCTATTGTAGAAAGCTCATTTGATCAAAACGCCTACTCTAATATGGCAGCGGCAGGTTTATGGCAAATTATCCCCGATACAGGTCGTCGCTTTGGCTTAAAGCAAAATAGTTGGTACGACGGTCGTCGCGATATTGTGAAATCAACAAATGCTGCATTAAATCTACTGACTTATCTTAATAAAAAGTTTGATGGTAATTGGCAGTACGCACTTGCTGCATACAATACCGGTGAAGGCCGAGTATTTAATGCCATTAAGAAAAATAAAGCGCTTGGTAAATCAACCGATTATTGGGATTTAGATCTACCGGATGAAACCAGTAGTTATGTGCCTAAACTTTATGCTGTTGCTGATATTATCAAAAATCAGAAAAAATACGGCATCACATTACCCGCAATTAGTAACAAACCTGCGGTTGCAATAGTTAAGCCCAATACACAAATCGATCTTAATATTGCAGCAAAGTTTGCAGGTATCAGCACAGCTGAAATAAAAGCGCTAAATCCGGCTTATCGTCGAGGCGTTACAGCACCTAATGGGTTAAACGATTTATTATTGCCAATAAACAGCGTCAATAAATTTAATCGCGCATTAGCTAATAATAGGAATAAAGCCTTAAGAACTACGACTTACACAGTTAAGTCTGGCGATAGCTTAGGTGTAATAGCCGCTCGTCATAACACAACAATCAGTGCAATTAAACAAACAAACCACCTCAAAACAAGCAATATACGTATTGGCCAGCAACTTAAACTGCCAACATCAAGTTATGCCTTAGTTCGTACTCAGCACAGCAATGCGGTTGCTCACACACACCATACCGTTCGTAAAGGTGATAGCTTGTGGACAATTGCACGTCAATACAACACCTCTGTTAACGCACTAGCGAAAGCGAATAAACTCTCCACGAAATCAACGTTACATTTAGGTCAAAAACTAAAAGTTTCTGATAATAAAGTATCGACAAGTACTGGAAAATCAACCAATAAAGTCAAAACAATTAGCTATAAAGTAAAAAATGGCGATAGTTTAAGTGTTATTGCACAACGTCACAAAGTGACAGTAAAACAAATAGTAAAATGGAATAATCTCAATAGTAAAAAGTATCTAAAACAGGGCCAAACACTTAAACTGGTTATAGATACAAGCAAGGTTAAAGCATGACACCGTCCAAAAATCCATTAATTGCTCTTGTTGATCTTTTCCGTTCGCCGATTGATTGTTTTGCAGCGGTTTATGAACGTCCAAAGTGGGCGTTCTTACCCTACATCATCATTATTTTCGGCTCATTTATCTTATGGGGGAGTTACTTTAATCACGTTGATCTACCTTGGTTACAGCAAGCCTTACAAAGCCAACTGGGTAGTGTGGATGAATCCGTAAAACAAGCGTGGTTAACAAAAGAAGTATTACTAGCAGGAGAAGTATTTAGCGATTTTTCAGGCAGAACTGCGGTTATTTTTCTACTGGCATTATGGTTAAAAATGGCCACTAAAGGAAGTCAATATCAACACAGTTACGGTAAATGGTTAGCAGCCTCTTGCTTTATCATGTTACCTGCATTTATTGGTGATATTGCGAGTTATATAAATGTTATCTTTAATTCTGCAAATATTCTGCCCAATGCCGCTGATTTAAACAGCATTAATGGGCTATTAAAGTTACCGTTAAACAATCCATGGGCACCGTTTGCGACCACAATACCATTGTTAGCGCCTTGGTATATTGCACTCACTTATGCAGCTGTAGGCGCTTGGACTGACTTTGATCGTCCTAAAGCAATTATTGTTGCCGTATTACCTTGGGCATTAACACTTATCGTTTGGCCACTACTGATTATTGTGGCCTAGCAACTTCGTCGCTCGTCTTGTTACTTCAACCTAAACGATGCAAGTAGCGGATTATGATCAGAAGCATCAGTTCTTGGTGCTTCTGATTTAACTAACGTTAAATCACGATAATACAAATGATCAAGTGGCTTGCCTAAGATACGAATACGTTGATCATCTGCAAATGATACTTCTTTCAATCCTAATGAATGTGCAAACGACTTTAGCACCTTGATCCGCCCCTGACGCCAAGTATTAAAATCCCCAGCCAAAATGATTGGACCAACATGATTGGACAACACATCTTTTAAACTATTGAGCTGTGCTTTGTACTCATCAAGCCCTAATGCAAAGTTCACACCGTGCAAGTTCACAACAACCAGTGTTTGCCCATTAGAAAGCGAAAACTCTGATAACAATGCTGACTTTGGTAATCGTAACCAAGGCTCCATGGCTAGATAAGCGCACGTCTGCTTAGAGTCTACTCGAGATAAATTCATCACCCCTGCCGGCGTATCTAGGAAACGAAAAGCATTCGCCATCCGTACCATCCAGCTATTATCATCAAGGTATGATTTTAAATCAGTATTTAAGCTCGCTTCTTGCAGTAAAACTAAATCCGTTCCTGCTGAAAAAGACTCTAAAGCCTTACGCCAATTACTGCGTTGTTGTTTATAGATGTTCCAGACCGCTACCGTTAATTCACCATCAATATCCAATGGCGGCGCAATAACACTTTCCATACAACGATACGAGAGGTGTGGAGCAAAGACCTCATTAGTAACATCAGGTTGGGTTGATATATCAAAAGAAGCATTAAAAGCCCCAAGGCCTAACGCCCCTGCCACCACCCCGACACCAGCAACAAGCTTCGTTTTTGTATAACGTGCCATACTACCCCTTAAACAGAGTAAGTCAGCCTATTGGATATAAGCTGACTTATAAAAATGAATACTTAAACGTTTGAATATCTGTTTTAGAGAGGAATATTAATAATGTTCGCCATTATCATAATAAGCGGTTGCCGTTAATGCGGTAAAAATGACGGCAACATCCTGATCTTTATCATCCAGTACTTTACGTATAGAAGCGGTTATTACCGCTGCAACTTTATCTTGCGTTTCTTGTCCGCGCTCAAACCACAAAACTTCTACAAACGGGTAAGCATCAGATACTTCTCCGTCAAAGATAAAAGATGCCGGAATATGCTCTAGAGTAAAATCTTCGCGAGGACATGACATAAGTGGTTGAAGTTCATCAACAAGATCTGTTGATAATGTTTTCACTGCATCAAACTCTACAGCACGGAAACGAAGATGAGGCATGAACTCTCCTTGATTGATCAATGTTAGCAGCACTAGATTATCACTTAATCTTACCTAAGCTCGAGATTTTATTGTTAGCGATAGGTCAATCTCTTTGCTTATAAGCGTAATCATACCCCTCCTTTTTTGCTTTTACACCAAGCAATACAATATCAACAGCAGAATACATTGAAGAGTGAATACAATGATAATTTACATTCAATAAAAGAAATCAATAAAAGAAATCAATAAAAGAGAGTTAAAAAGAACATAGCGGAGCTAATAATATCCAGACGTAAAAAAGCCCCGTCATTTCTGACGAGGCTTTCTTGAAGATGGCAGGGGTGGAGAGATTCGAACTCCCAACACGCGGATTTGGAATCCGCTGCTCTGCCAATTGGAGCTACACCCCTGTAGTTATTTTAAAGACTTAACTGTGTCTAAATAAAGTGGCGGAGCGGA